>JACQAB010000184.1 GCA_016195205.1 Pseudomonadota bacterium | reverse complement strand
GATCAAATAAAGGAGCCAAGCAAAAGCTTTCTTGAAAATCTTGTAAAGCAGGGTCTAAAAAATCCCCAAGGGGAGCCTTTATTATTGGCTCACATTAATCTCCGATATACAGAGGCCCATCAGGTTGAAACCGCCTGCACTCGCCCTGAACAAGCAGCGCCACGGCCAAGAACTACAGAGCATGGCCGATAATTAATTCCCGGTTTAATTTCCGCCACGCCCAGCAACATATCCAACCGGTCCATAAGCTGCGTTTTATCGGTAAAAGGCGCGGGCTGCATGGGCATGCCAGCGGCGAAAAAAAAGATTGTCAGGCAATGGCGTCCAGACCCTTGGTCTCCACCAGGGCAAGAAGCTTCAGCGAGGGCCCTGAGGGGGTTTTCAGCCCCCTCTCCCACTCGCCCACAAGCTTGGTATCGACATTGAGGTGACGGGCAAGCACGGCCTGGCTGACGCCCTCGCGCCGGCGCAGTTTTTTAATCTGACTGGCGCTGAGCCGCCGATTAACCTTGGTCAGGCAGCTTTCATCGAACTGGCGCATGGTTTTTTCGTTGATAACGCCAGCCCTATAAGCCCCCCGCATCGCCTCATGTACGACACGAGCGTGCTTGCTTTTATATTTCTTGGGCATCTTTGTCCTCCTTCGAAACAGTGATTTCTATCCACTCGCCGTTGGCTAACACCCGATCCACTTGTATCTCATGCCAAGTCAAAACAGTGCTTGCCATGTGCCGGTAGTTCTTAAGATCAACATGGCCGATATTGTCTTCTTCGTTTTTCGCAAATCCGTAAACAAAAAGAGCACGCTCCCTGGCCCGATAAAGAATGATCGTGCGAAAACCCGACCGCTTGCCCTGCCCCGCGCGGGCGACACGCTGCTTGATGACGCCGCCGCCAAGGTCGGCATCGATCAACCCGGCATCGGCATCCATGACCGCCTGCCACAACGTGGCATCACCAATGCTTTGCTTGCGCGCGAAGTGGGCAAAACTTTTCGTCTTGAAAACCCGCACGCCGCATGCCCCTACAGAAACAATATACCACCCCAGGGGTGGTAATTCAAGAATCTTAACCTGTTGCCGCAGCAACGCCCAGCAACATATCCAGCCGGTCCATAAGCTGCGTTTTATCGGTAAAAGGCGCGGGCTGCATGGGCATGCCCGCGGCATGGCGCCAGCGCAGGAGGCTATCTTCACGCATCGGCAACGCCGTCCCGGCCAGGGCGGCCATCTCGTTCATATTGCCGCTGCAATGCAGGGCGCAATCCGATCCCGCCTGCACCGCCTGCACGACCAGATCTTCCATGCGCCCGCGCAGGCCTTTCATGGCGATGTCATCCGACAGCAAAAAACCCTCGAAGCCGATTTCCTTGCGGATAATTTCATGCAGCACCGGCGACACGCTGCAGGGCTTCTGCGGATCCAGAGCGGTGAAGGTGATGTGACACGTCATGCCAATCGGAAAATCGCGCAGGGCCTTGAACGGGGCAAAATCACGCTGCGTCAAAGCCTCATGGCTGGCGCCCACCACGGCGGGGTTGAAATGCGGGTCGGCCTGGGTGCGGCCATGGCCCGGCATGTGCTTTATGACCGGTAAAACCCCTGTTTCCATGTATCCCAGCGCGGCCGCCCGGGCGCATTCGGCCACCACGGTGGGGTCTTTTGAATAGGCCCGATCGCCAATCGCAGGATCGGTGGTGTCATCCAGCACGTCGGCTAGCGGGGCGCAATTCACGGTGATGCCCAGGGCGTGAAGTTCCAGCCCGATCAGGCGCGCGTTGATGCGCGCTGCCTCGGTTCCAAGGGCGGGGGTTTTCTCATGCAACTCACCGAACATTCTGGCGGGAGGAAAATTCGGCCAATGCGGCGGCTTCAGCCGCTGCACCCGCCCGCCTTCCTGGTCGATCAGCACGGGAGCGTCGGGCCGGCCCACCGCGGCGCGCAATTCGCCGATCAGGGTTTTCACCTGCTGGGGCGAAGTGCAATTGCGCTGAAAAAGGATGAAGCCGAACGGATTGGCATAGCGGAAAAACTGCTTTTCGCCCTCGGTAAGGGAAATGCTGGAACAGCCAAAAATAACCGCTTTAGGAGGTTTTTTGCTATCAGGGACGGGCGAGGACACAGGCGCCCCCTTGCGCCTTCACGCGCCCGCAAACGGCCTGGGCCGCCGTCTTTGACGAGGCAACGCCCTGAACGCGAAACACTTCATGGCCGCGTACCGTGCCCTGAACCACGCGCAGCGGCGAGGAAACGACCGAGCCGTATTTGCCGGCAAGATCTCCTACCGCTTTTTCCGCCGAGCCGCGGTCGGTATAGGAAGCCAATTGATACCGCGCGCCGGTGGCCGCCCACCCTTCCACCACGGGGGCCGACCGCATCGCAGACGAAGGCGCTGCCGGAGTAATGGGTTCCGGAGCACTGGCATTGCTGGGTGCGGGCAAAGGTTCAACCGACAAAAGCGGGGCTTCTGTCCGTACCGCCACAACATGCGCCTGTTCCGCAGACGCCGGGGCTTCGATTTTCACCGTGGTTACGGTGGGTTCACGCACCTGCGGGGCCTGTCCTGCCTCCTGATGAACAACTGTTGCGCCAACATCAGACTGAGCAGCAATAGACTGGGCGGTAACTTCTTGCTCCTGAATATTCCCCTGGGCGGCAATCGGCGCGGCCTGTTGTTTAGGCGCGACCGGCTGGACCTGAACCTTCGCCACCACCTGTTTAGCGGGCTTGGGCGACGGCGCAGCCTTAACCGGCGTGACGGTGGGATCGGCCTTGGCAAGATTGAAGGACGACACCGGCTCGGCGGCCTTTATACCCTGCCTCGCTTCAGCTCCATCGGGCCCCGGTTGAACCGCGCGGCCCAAAGCCACGGGCAAAGGCGCGGCTTTTGGGGCAGATCCCGCGGCAGACGGTGCATCGGTTTGGCCGGCAGGCGGCTGCGCCCCTACCAAAGTTTCAGCCGGCGGCGTTCCTTCCGCCGATTGGGTGGGAACGGGCGTGGCCGGGGCATTTCCGTAAATCGGCTCTTCCGGCGGTGGAGCAATGCGTTCCGGCGTGGCGGGCGCAGCACCCGATCCGGACACTGCATTAAACACTAGCTTGTCCTGATGCGGGATTTCCATGCCGCCCGGCTGATCGGGCGCGGTTTTTACCGGGGTCTTGTCGGCCTTGATGTAAACCGTTTTGCCGTCAT
>JACQAB010000183.1 GCA_016195205.1 Pseudomonadota bacterium | reverse complement strand
GCACGTCGCAGGCCAGCGACGTATAGGCGTGCCCAATATGCGGGGCATCGTTCACGTAATAAATGGGCGTGGTGAGGTAGTAGTGTTTTTCCTGGGCCATGGGCTTGTTTTAACAATACTCTCCACGTCATGCCAGCGAAAGTCCGCCTACGCTTAAAAAGCTTCGGCGGACGAGTTCGCCCAGACCCGCCGTAGCCTCTTGGCGAAGGCGGGCTGGCATCCAGGGCCACCGGCTATGTCTTACGGCTCTGGATCCCAGCTTTCGCTGGGATGACGTTTTTCTGAATGAAGAGGTCCTTCCCTTAAGCGGCAAAAATGCCCGCGGCGTCGTTCAGCATGTCCAGCAGCGCGGCCTTGCGGTCGAGGTTGCTGTCATCGGCCGCGCGCGCTTTTTCGCGCAAGGTTTCCCAAAGAAACAGCAGGCGTTCCACCGGCACGTCGCCCCCTGCCCCTTTGGCGCGCGCGGTGATGGCGCGGCGCAGCCACAGGAAAACGATATCGCGGAAAGTAAGAAAAGTTTCCTCGGCATCGCGGCCTGAGCAACTTTCAGCCAGTTTCAGCCGTGCTAGGCGATCACTTGGCGTGTTCACAAAGCTTTGCCAGCTCTGATAAAGCTGCGGCGCGTCGTTTTCCGCGTAGCGGAACAGGCGCGCGGCGCTGCCCTCGGCGATATCGATAAGAAAATCAAGCGCCTGGCCTTCGATCTTCACGTCGCTGCGCTGGGCGATGAGGCGTAATTGGTCAGCCGAAAGCGCGCTCAGCTTCACCACCCGGCAGCGCGAGCGAATGGTGGGCAGCAGCATGCCCGCGCTTTCGCACGTTAAAATAATCAGGCTGTTTTCCGGCGGTTCTTCCAGAATTTTTAGCAGCGCGTTCTGGCCATGGCGGTTAAGCGCCGCCGCGCCATCGACGATCACCACGCGCATGCCGCTTTGGCTGGAGGTGAGGTGCAGAAAGCCGGCAATGTCGCGCACGCTTTCCACCGGAATGTCCTGCAGCAGGCGGCCTTTTTTCTCGTCGAACACGCGCTCAATTACCAGCATGTCGGGATGCGAGCCGGCGGCGACCAGCTTGGCGGCGGAGTCCGACAGCGGCACCGATAGATCCTTGCCGTGGCGCTTTCCGCTTAATAAAAACCGCGCAAAACGATAGGCCAAAGTGGCCTTGCCCACCCCTTCGGAACCGGTAAGCAGCCAGGCATGCGGCAAACGGCCGCTTTCCATGGCCTGAAGCATCTGCTGCTCGGCCTCGGCGTGGCCAATTAAATCCTGCTGAGTGCGGGGGAGATGATCGGACATGAATAATACTTTAGCTGGTTTGTCATCCCGGACAAGCGAGCCCTTGCGAGCGGGATCCGGGATCCCATTTGGTTTTTAGAAGGGATAAAATGGGATCCCGAGTCTTCCGCCTTCGCTAAAGCTCCGGCGGACTGATGTTGAGACAAAACCCACCGTAGCCTTGGCGTAGGCGGGTCGCTTCGCTACGCCCGGGATGACAAGTTATTTTAGTCTTTTTTGCGTGGCAATCCACACTTCTTCCGCCACCTTTTCTGCGTCTTGCGCGGCGTTAATAATCACGAAGCGTTTGGGCTCGGCCTTGGCCATGGTTAGGAAGCCCTGGCGCAGGCGTTCGTGGAATTCGGGCGGAAGGCGTTCATAGCGCTGCTGGGCTTGGGCGCGCTTTAACCCTTCTTCCACCGGCAGGTCCAACAAAAAAGTAATATCGGGCTTTAATTCGCCAATGACGGCCTTGCGGATGGCGTCAATCGCCTTCGCATCCATGCCCTGGCCACAGCCCTGATAAGCATAGGTGGAATCATAGAACCGGTCGCACAAGACGGCGGAGCCTTCGACCAATGCCGGTTCAATCAGCTTCTGCACATGGTCGCGGCGGGCGGCGAACTGCAACAGCGTTTCGGTAAGCGCATCCCAGTCATAGGCATCGCCGTTGACCAGCAGCTTGCGCAGGGCCTCGGCGCCGGGGGTTCCACCCGGCTCGCGCGTGGCCACCACGGTTTTTCCGGATTTTTCCAGTTTTTCCTGCAGCAGGCGCAGCTGCGTGGTTTTCCCCGCCCCCTCGCCCCCTTCGAACGTGATGAAGATGCCGCGGGGCATAGGATTTACTCGACGGTGATGCGCGCCTTGTCGCTGGTGCCAAGCACGCGGGCCAGAAGCTTATCGGCTTCCTGCACGCTGCTGACGGGGCCAACACGCACGCGGTAGAAATGCGTACCCTTCACATCGGCTTCGGTGATGGTGGCATGGCCGATGGCGTTAAGCTTGTCGCGCAGGCGAATAGCGTTTTCCTTCACCGAGAAAGCCCCGGCCTGGATGAAAATGCGCTTTCCACCTGTCACCTTCATCTGCTTCACCTGCGGCGCGGGAAGGAAAATGCCCTTCACATTCTTGCCGGGAACCGTGAGCGGCGTGGGATCGGGGATTTGCGGGGCCAGCTCCGCCGCACGGATCACATTTTCAGGCGGATTGGCGATGGGCTGCGCCTCAGACGGCGGGGCACCGCCTTCCAGCGGCACGGCTTCCACCTTTTCCAGCGGGGCGGGCTGCGGCGCCTCGCCCACAGGCGGCAGGTTTTCATCCGACGGCGGAGGGGTAAGTTCGGCCATCTGCACGCCTTCGGCACGGTAGCGCTTGCGCGCGGCATCGGCGATGGATTTGCTTTCAATCGGCAGGATGGTGACGCGCACCTTGGCGGTGCCTGGGCCCTCGAAACCCAAAAGCTGCGCCGAGCGCTGTGACAAATCGATGATGCGGCCCGCCGCAAACGGCCCGCGGTCATTGATGCGCACCACCACCGAGCGGCCGTTATCCAGGTTGGTCACCCGCACCAGCGAGGGCATGGGCAAAGTAGGATGCGCCGCAGTGAGTTCGGTAGGATCAAAAACTTCTCCATTGGCAGTACGGCGGCCATCGAAGCCCGGCCCATACCACGAGGCAATGCCGGTTTCGTCGTAAGAATAGTCTTCCTTGGGGTAATAGGTCTCTCCGGCGACGCTGTAGGGGTTGCCGACCTTGAATTCTCCTGCACCGGTGCCATAGCCGCCCGTACGTTTTTCGGCAGTGGAACATGCGGCAAGGCTGCAGATAAGGGCAAAAGTCAGGAGAAGGTGCAGGCGCATGGGATCATCCTTGGAAAAACAGCGTTTGATTCGCGCGGAAAGGGTAACCAATCCGTCAGCGCATGCCAAGAATATCGGCCAACATGCCCACCGCGACGGCAAAATAGGTGGAACGGTTCCAGCGCGTCAGCACGTGAAAGTTGTTATAAACCAGAAAGCTGCGCCCCTCGGGCCCGTCAGGCTGAAGCAGCGAGGCCATGGTGGAGTTTTGGGGCAGTTTTTTGCCGCCTTTTTCCCTTACGCCCAGTTTACGCCATTCCCTTAAGCTTTTTCTGACCTTGGCGCCCATCAGTTCCGGGTCAACGGGTTTGCGCAGGGTTACTTCCTGCCCCCATTCCTCGGCCACCTGCCAGCCATTGCGGTGCAGGTAATAAGCCGTAGAAGCCACGGCATCGGGCACCGAGGACCAGATATCCACGCGCCCGTCGCCGTCAAAATCCTGGCCGTATTTCAGGTAATTGGAAGGCATGAACTGGCAATAGCCCAAGGCGCCCGCCCAGGAACCGCGCATTTTTTCAATCCGCACATTGCCCTGGTCAAGGATTTGCATGGCGGCAATCAACTCATCGCGGAAATATTCCGAGCGGCGGCCATCATAGGCCAGAGTCACCAGAGAATTGATGATGTTTTCATTCCCTTGCCCTTCGCCATAATTGCTTTCGATGCCCAGCAAGGCCACCAGATAGCGCGTGCGCACGCCATAGGCCTCGCTAATACGGCGCAAAAGGTCGCGGTTGGCGGAATAGAATTCGCGCCCGCGCTCAATGCGGTTCACATCCAGCATTTTGTCCCAGTATTCCTGGGCGGTTTCCTTGTTTTCCGGTTGTTCGCGGTCTTTCTGAAGAATGGCCGGATCGGGATAAACATTGCCCAGCGCGTAATACACCGTGGTGGGGCGGATTCCCTGGGCGATAGCATCGTGCCGAAGTTCGTTCATCCAATCCGGAAAGCTGATCTGCTGATGGATAATGGGCGGCGAGGAAGACGCGGGTGCGGCATCATCGGGCGAAGACGGCGTGGCCATCGGCCGGGCCAAAGCGGGGTTCGGCTGGTAAGGCGCCAAGGGCGGTTGCGCCTGGGACGATGGAACCCCCGCCGCAGGAGGCGCCAAAGGCGTGCCGGTGCTGTCGGCCACCGGCGGGGGCGTTTGCGCCAAAGCCGGAAGCGAAAAAAGCATGGTGATCAGAAGCAGCGTCAGGCGTTTCATTTAAAGCCTCTCTTCTTTCATGCCACAGGGCATGAATTCGTGGCTGCGGCCCACCAGCCGGTTAAAGACCAGCGCCACATATTCCTTGGCGGCCATGTCCAGTTTCGCGAGATTGTTTGGCAGGTCAAAGGTAAATTCAGGGCGGAATCGTTGCGGTGACTTGAAGTCGGTAGCGTAAGGATAAAACGAGGTATGGGTCTTCTGTCCCACCGCCCGGAACAGGGAAAGGGCCCGCGGTAAATGATAGGCCGAGGTCACCACCAGCCAGTTCTGGCCCGGCTTAGCTGAAAAAAGGGCCTGAGTGCGCTCGACATTTTCCATGGTATTCCGGGCCCGGTTTTCAAAGATGACACGGCCGGAATCAATACCGATGCTGTCCATGACGCGCTGGATGGCGTCGGCCTCATGAAAATCAGGGAATTTCACCGAGCTGGAGCCGCCGCTGTAAACCACCGCCGCCTGCGGATAATTTTTCATCAGCCGCAGCATGCCGATGAACCGGTCGGCCGCGCTGTTGAACTGCGCATCGCCCGAGGTGACGCTGGGTTCTTCGTCAAGGATTCCGCCCAGCACCAGAATGCCATCCACCGTAAGAGGCAGTTGAACATTTTCCTCGCACTGTTCCAGCGGCAACAACGCCCAGTCGCCCAGCGGGAAAATCATCATCATCCACAGGAAAAAAGCGGCGAAGCTGATAAAAAACGAGCGCATCCAGCCCGGAAAATCAAGGAATCCGAAAGCAATCAGCAGCAGCACGGCAAGGTGCGACGGCGCGAAGATTGCCCAGAAGATTTTTCCGAACCAGAATTCCATCCGGCCTGTTCCTTACTTCAGATAGCGTTCAATAATCTTGTCGATATCGTCGTAATCCATCAGCTTGCCGTGTTCCAGCAGCACGGCCTTGCTGCATACCTGGCGCAGCATGGCGGTGTTATGCGACGCCAGCAGCACAATCTTCGCACCGCCCACCAGATTGGCAAGCTGCGCCGAAGCCTGGGCGATGAAATTCTTGTCGCCTGTGCCAATCCACTCATCCATCACTAGGATTTCAGGCTGCACGCAGGTGGCCACGGAAAAGGCCAGGCGCATCATCATGCCCGCGGAATAAGTGCGAAGCGGCATCTTAAGATAATCGCCTAACCCGCTGAATTCGGCGATTTCTGCAGACCGGTCGGCGATTTCTGCTGGGCTTAGGTCATGCAGCATGCCGCGCATACGGATGTTTTCATACCCCGTGGATTCCCCATCAGGGCCCATGCCGATATCGAACAGGCAGGAAAGCGTGCCATGAACCGCGACTTCGCCTTCAGTCGGTTCGTAAATGCCCGAGATCGCGCGCAGCAGCGTGGATTTGCCCGCGCCGTTATGGCCCACCAATCCCACCCGGTCACCTTCCTTCAATTCAAGATTGATATGGCGCAGGGCGTCGATCACCACCACGTTTTTATGGCGCTCGATCAAGCCGCTGGTGGCGAAGCTCATGATGTTTTTTTTCAGCGAGCGGCTGCCCACGCCGTAGATGGGAAACTGAACGGAAACATCGCGCAGAGAAACCGAAACCATGACTACACCCAATACGCCAAGCGGGCGCGGAAATGCCTGAAAAACAAGAAGGAAACCAGCATTCCGGCTGCGGTGATGCCCAACATAATCCACCAGCTTTCCGGCGCGGGCTTTTGGCCCAGAAGCGGGCTGCGGAACAGTTCAAGCATATGGTGAAAAGGGTTGGCCTCGACCACGTAATGCCGTTTCTGTAGCAGGCCGGAATGCCAAAGAATGGGCGTGGCGAAAAAAACCACATGCGTCAGGCTGTTGACGATCTGCGTGACGTCGCGGAAGCGGGCGCAGATCATTCCCAATAAAAAGGAAATCCACACCGCGTTCAGCACCAGCAAAAGCAGCGCCGGAAAAAGCCAAACCACCGCCGCGCCCGGGTTAAGGTGAAAAATCAGCGCGACGATCAGGTAAATCACGAAGTTATGCGCCAGGATAATCAGGTTGCGGCACACCACGCGGAAAACATAGATGGAATAAGGCTGGCGCGCCTTGCGGATAAAGCTTTCCGCCGCCGTAAAACAGGTACAGGCGTCGTTCAGGCTCATGGCAATGAAGCCCCAGGTCATCAGTCCCGTAACCAGGTAAGGCAGATATTCATTCAACGGATGGTGGAACAGATCGCTGTAGACAAAACCCAGCACCACCACCGTGACCGCCATGCTGATGGAAAGCCAGAACGGCCCCAGCACCGAGCCGCGATAGCGCAGCTTGATATCCTGCCAGGCCAGCGCCAGCCACAAAGGCGCGCGGCGCAACCCGCGCCACAAATCCGACGCCGCTTTCCCGGTGGACGGGCCACTGGTGGCGTGGAAGAAGTTGGGCATATGGGTAGGAATGGCAGAGGCCATTAGGGTGAACTGATTTTAATATCTACACGGTCATCGCCAAGGCTATCCCCCGCCGGCCCCAGCGCGTGAATATCAATCTGATTATTGGCAACCCCATGGCTCATCAAATAACCGCGCACCGCCAAAGCCCGGGCCAGAGAAAGGCGCTGAGCATCCTGCGCCTCGTTGCTGGCGGGCATGGCGGCATAGGCATTCAGAGTTACAATGCTCCCACCCCGGCCCAAAGTCTGCGCGGCCACTTCATCCAGCGCATGGGTGGCGTTCACATCCAGCCCATCAGCACCGGGCATGAAATTAACGCTGGTATCGGCCGCGGCATTCTTGAAACGCGGCGTGGAAAGACGCGGCGCCGAGGGCTGCAGCTTCCCGGCGGGCAAGGGCTCAATATCCGGCAGCACATCGGTGACTGGCGAAAGCCTGGGCGATGGCGGTTTCACCATCACGCCGGGCGACGGCGATATCGGCACGCTGTTGCTGGAAGGCGCGCAGCTGTTGCTTAGCCATACTCCGCGCTCAACTCCCGTGGGGCAAAGCACCTGGGTTTCGCCCACAATCACGCCGGCATAGTTGGCCGGGTAGCCACCCTGCTGGCAGGTGATGGTCCAACGGCGAACGGTGGGCGTGCACTCATTACCGGCACCCGCTGTGTCAGGTGGAACTTCAGCCACAGGGGATGCCGTTGGCGCAGGTGGCGGGGGGGGTGGGGCAGGGGGTGGAGCTATTTCAGCATTCATCGTGTGGCAGGCGATGCTGGTGCCGCCACCCGATCCCTGGCATGTCCAGGCCCATGGGCCTTCACCGGAAATCGGTGAAGGAAGGCCGGTGCTGCAAAGCCCGCTGCTGGGCGGCCGGCTTACTGGAATATCGGAGGCATTGCCGCAAGCGCCGTTGACCTGCAGGGGCGCCATGCAATTGACGACCTGAGTATGCTGCGGGCCTTCGCAACTCCACAGCCATGGGCCCGAGCCAATGACGCTGGTGGAGGTACCCGCCGCGCAAAGACCGGTTACCGGCGGCACGGGTGAAGCCACGCCTTGCGCCATGCCGCAAGCTGCCTGCGCCGGACGCTGGGCCATGCAATTATTGGTAACGCCACCGCCCGCGCCTTGGCATGTCCAGCGCCAAGGGCCTGAACCCATCACCGCGCCGGGCGTGCCTGAGGCGCAAAGATCAGAGCTAGGCACTTTTTCCGTTTCCATATGGCTGGCGATGCCGCATTCGCCGTCCAGCTTGCGCGGAGCCATGCAATTCACGCGCGCGCCGCCGTTATCGCCATAACAGGTCCAATACCAGGGGCCGTCACCGCCCACTTCACTGGCCCGGCCTTCAGAACACAGGCCTTCCATGGGCGCGGCCAGGGCGCCGACGCCATGCGCGGGACCACAGGCAGAGTCATGCACCACCGGGGCTGAACAACTGGCCGAAGAACCACCGTTCTCGCCACTGCACATCCAGTTCCAGGGGCCGTCACCGGTAACGGCCGTAGGCTTGCCCGATGCGCAAAGATTGGCAGAAGGGCGTTCAATCGCGCCAGCATCCGATGCCGGGCCGCACAGCCCGTCGCGCCTGGCCATGGCCATGCAATTGGCGGTCATCCCTTCGCCCGATCCGGCGCAGGTCCATGTCCAGGGGCCATCGCCCATGACCGGTGTTTCACGGCCTGAATTACAAAGACCCGAAGCCGGCGCGGATTCCGCCACCGCACCGCTGGCCGGACCGCAGGCACCTTTGATCAATGTGTAAGTGGCACATTGCGCAACAACGCCACCGTTTTCACCGATGCAGGTCCAATACCACGGGCCCCCGCCAGACATCTCGCTGGCTTTTCCGGAAGCACAAAGCTGTTTGGGCAGCGGGGCGGAAGCTGATTGGGATCCGCTGGCGAGACCACACTCGCCGTTAACGAGCAAAGGGGCTGCGCATGAAACGCTCGCCCTGCCTTTCTCTCCCTTGCAGGTCCACCGCCACGGACCCTTTCCAGAAACTTCTGACGGCTTGCCTTCCGTGCAGAGGTTTGTGGTGGGTTTGGCTGGAGAGCCAACCCCGTTCGCTGCGCCGCATGACGCGTGCAGACTGCTGTGTGTTTCTGGTACCGGCGCTGCGGCAAGTACGGGCGCAGCTGCTGCAGAAGCCGTAGAGGCAGCCGGAGCGGATTTAACCGCCGGGGCCGCAGAGTTATCAGGCACCAGCAAGGCATCGGAAGTTTCCTGAGTCGCCGGAGCGGGTCCAGATTTTGCGGGCGCTTCTGACACGGCAGAAGCTTTTGCTTTCTCTCCAGCGCTTTGAGAATAGACTACCGCCCCATCCGACGAAGCTGCCGTGGGCGCATTGGTCGTGCCGGAAGCAGCCGGCGTTTCTGCGGGCTTAGCCGGCTCTGATTTTTCTGCGGGAGGCGAAGGTGGCGCTTCCGTTTTTTTCGGAGTCAAAATAGGTTCCGACATAGGCGCAGCTACGGGCGTTACCTTGGCTTTTGCAACGACGCCAATACGCTTTTTGCCGCCTTTTTTGCCGAAAAGCGGACGGGAAGGAGAATAATTGGGAGTGGCGCCTGTCTCCTGGGATTCCGGCATCGCCGTGGGCGCCTGGCTTTGCTGCGGAGGTGGGGCTGCCAGCGGTCCACCGCCCATGATGCTGGGCGGTTCGTCCATTTCGCTAAGAACCGGGGCGGGTCCGGTAGAGGTGTAAGAAGCCGGAGGCGCAGACATGGCCGGGCTTTGCGGCGGGGGCGCGGCAAGCGATGCCGAACTTGGCGATACCGAGGGCGTAGCCGCAGATGGCGGCGCGGAAACCGGCGCCGACGAGGGCGAAGGTGGTGGCGGAGCCGAGGCCGGTTGCAACAGGCTTTGCCGCATCGAGTTCATAAGTTCGTTACTGCTTACGGGATTAGCGAGCTGGGCTTGCTTCGCAGGCGCGGCGGCTTTTTTCTTTTTGATTTTTTTCTTTACCTTAGCCTTCGGCGGCGCGTCGATATTGGATTTAGCGGAAGGTTCGGTCGCGGCGGGATCTTCCTGCTGTGCCATAACCACCGGCACCTGAAGCATGGCTAACACCAGCAGGCAGGCCAGGGCGCGTAAAACATAAGAAAAAAGGCGATTTCGGCGGCGCATGAGCAAGGGGAGGAATTGAGTCGGTAAATCTAAAGGGATTTTCGTCCACAGGCAAAGGACTTGAAAGGAAAGAATCTTTTGGATTCGAAAGGATGTTCGGAGCAAGGCCAATTAGACCCCCCTCCCTTCGGGAGGGGTTGGGGGAGAGCATTACCTAGCACTATCTAGATTATGCTTGGTA
Organism: Pseudomonadota bacterium; assembly: GCA_016195205.1. Classification (GTDB taxonomy): domain Bacteria; phylum Pseudomonadota; class Alphaproteobacteria; order UBA9219; family RGZA01; genus JACQAB01. The sequence goes on along the minus strand of JACQAB010000183.1, from coordinate 53 downwards.
AGTCCCTCCCCTTTATCCCCTCCCGACCCGGCTTCGCCAAGGCTACGCCGGGT
>JACQAB010000186.1 GCA_016195205.1 Pseudomonadota bacterium | reverse complement strand
TCAAAATCATTCATGCGGTTCTGATATTGCGCGCTGTCCACGATGCGCAGGTCGGTTTTAATGCCGATTTTTTCCATATTGCGCATGAAGGGCTGGATCCAGCGCTCAAACGCCGGGCTATCCACCAGGATTTCGAAGTGGAACATCTCGCCCTTGGCGTTCACCAGCACGTTGTTTTTCAGCGTCCAGCCGGCCTTGCCCAAAAGCTCCAGCGCTTTGCGCATATTGTCGCGATTGCTGCCGCTGCCGTCGGTTTTGGGCGGGTTATATTCGTCGGTAAACACGCGATCCGGCAGTTTGCCGCGCAGCGGCTCAAGGATTTTCAGTTCCTCCGCGCTGGGCGTGTTGATGGAAGCCAGTTCGGAATTGTCGAAATAGCTGCGCGTGCGGCGGTAAGACCCGAAGGCCAGGTTTTTATTCGCCCATTCGAAATCGAAGGCATAGGCCAGCGCCTCACGCACCACGGGGTCGCTGAAAATTGGGCGGCGCGTGTTGTAAACAAAAGCCTGCATGCCGCTGGGTAGCTGGTTTTTTATTTCCTTCTTCACCACCCAGCCGTCGCGCACCGAAGGCGCGTTATAGGCGGTGGCCCAACTTTTGGCGATGTTCTCTTGCTTAAAATCCCAGCGGCCGGATAAAAACGCCTCATGCGCCACGGTTTGATCGAGGTAATAGTCATAGCGGATACGGTCGAAATTATAGCGCCCCTTGTGCAGCGGCAGGTTTTCGCCCCACCAGTTTTTCACGCGCGCATAAACAATGCTGTGGCCGGCATCCAGGCTTTCGATTTGATAAGGCCCGCTGCCCAGCGGCTTTTGCAGGTTGGTTTCCTCGAACTTCTTCACCTGCCAGTCGTGTTTGGGGATAACCGGCAACTGGCCCATGATCACGGGCAGTTCCGTGTTGCCGAGCTTGGAAAAGATAAATGTCACCTCATGCGGGCCGGTCTTGATGGCCTTCGCCACGTCGCGGTAATAGCTGCGATAGAAGGGGTGGCCCTTGGCCTTCAGGGTGTCAAAGCTCCAGATCACGTCTTCCACGGTTACCGGCTTGCCGTCGTTGAATTTGGCTTCGGGCCGCAGCTTGAACGTGACTTTCGAACGGTCTTCGGGGAATGAAATGCTTTCGGCCACCAACCCATAGGCGCTGTTGGGTTCATCCAGCGTGTTTTCCATAAGCGTTTCATAGACCAGGCCCAGGCCCTCGGCCTGCTCGCCCTTCAGGATGTAAGGGTGCAGCGAGTCAAACCCTCCCACCACGGCCAGGCGGATTTCTCCGCCTTTCGGGGCGTCAGGGTTTACGTAATCCAGATGGGTGAAACCGGGCTTGTATTTCGCCTCGCCATGCAGGGCGATGCCCTGCGCATCGGTTACCTGCGCCTGCAATGGCAGGGCGAATAGGCAGATAACAAGGGAAAGGGCGAGACGTTTCATGAAGCGCATCACTTCACAATAAAGCCGGAAGGGAAGCAAGAATTGTTAAGAAACAAGGTAAACTTCCATTCCCAAGCCCTTTTGCGGCTAGTTATTTTCACTATGGAATGCTATTGTGCCGCTATTAAGGCTACCAGGATTCTTCGAAGCATTTTCAGGAGTTGTGATATGACCGCTTTGTCTCAGCTTAAGGCCACCCAGCAGGATGTGCAGTCCTTTGAAAGATACGCCGATGAAATCTGCGCCCGAGTAGATACAACCCTCGGAATTTTTTTTCGTTGTACCAAAGAAACCCTTGGTCTTGCCCGGACCGATGAGGAACTGGATCAAAAAGACCGCGCGGCCATAGAGGCGGCTAAGCAAAAACTAAGAAAGACTTTTCTTGCAGAAGCCATAACGGTTCTGGAAAATGGAAAAACGACTTTGGGCGAAGAAATCAACAACATAGATGACGCCCTTAGGCTGGCATATGGAATAACCAATTTATCGTGGTTTGCGGAGGCCCATCGTCATTCCTTGGTTTTGTTCGACCGCCATGATGCTAAACGACTTGGAAAATATCGGCCTGTACGTTCTGGGATTGCCAATAATAGAACGGACGAAAGCAACCTATTTCATGCGGTTTTAGCCGTTCCCATTGGCCGCGTCATGGAACGTCGCGACCAACGCCTGAAAGCGGCGGCAGGCTTAGGCAGTTAGAGCAAAATCACTCAGTGAGAAATGTCATGCCCGCGAAGGCGGGCATCCACGAAAAGCCAAGCAGCATTGCATGTGGCCTGTCGTGGACCCCCGCCTTCGCGGGGGTGACGGTTTCGTGTGTTGATGTGTCCAGCTTTAAATGGCATTTGAACTTAGCACTTCAGCCTCACCCCCGCCATTCTCTTTCCACGCCTGCAGCTTGCGGTAGATGGTGGAGGGGTTTACTTCCAGCAGGGCCGCGGCGCGCGGCACGTCGTTATGGCTGGCCTTCAGGGCCTTTAAAATCGCTTCTTTTTCAATCTTCCACAGGGGCTTTACTACGAATGGGGTGAAGCCCTGCACCGGCTCGATGTGGACTTGCGGCCGGCCGCCGCGCATGGTTTCGGGCAGCATATAGGCTTCCACAAGGGGGCCGTCGCGCATCACCACGATCTGCTGAATCAGGTTTTCCAGCTGGCGCACATTGCCCGGCCAGTCGTATTGCAGGAAGAGGGACAGGACTTCGGGTTCGAAACCGGCGAAGTCTTTTTTCTCTTGCGCCGCAAAACGTTTCAGGAAGTGATTGGCCAGCGTGATCACATCGTCCTCACGATCGCGCAAGGCCGGCAACTCGATGGGAATCACATAAAGCCGGTAATACAGGTCTTCGCGAAAGCGGCCTTCTTCCACTTCCCGCTGCACGTTGCGGTTGGTAGCGCAAAGAATGCGGATGTCGGATTTCTGGTCTTGGCCACCCACCGGGGAAAATGTCCCGGTTTGAATAAAGCGCAGAATTTTGGCTTGAAGTTCGGTGGGCAGCTCACATACCTCGTCCAGGAAAAGCGTGCCACCATCGGCGGCTGAGGCCGCGCCCTTGCGGTCTTGCGTGGCGCCGGTAAAAGCGCCTTTCACATGGCCAAAAATCTCGCTTTCCATCAATTCGCGCGGAATGGCGGCGCAGTTCAGGGCCACAAAGGGTTTTGGCGCACGAGGACTTGCCCGATGAATCGCCCGCGCCACCAATTCTTTCCCCGTGCCGCTTTCGCCGGTGATGAAAATGTTGGCCTTGGAAGACGCCACCGCTTCGATCTGGCGGAACACTGCCTGCATGGCGGGCGAGGCGCCGATGAAGTCCTGATAGTTTTCCAGATAAACCTCGCGGCGCAACTCGGTAAGCTCGCGTTGCATCTTGCGGTGCTCCAGCGCCTTTTGCACGGTGGTCTGCAGGCGCTTGGCCGGAAACGGCTTCATGATAAAATCAAACGCGCCCAGCTTGATCGCCTCTACCGCGCCGTCCACCGAACCATGGGCGGTGACGATGATAATAGCCATGTCTTCGTACGCCCGGCGCAGTTGCGAAAGAAGCTCAAGCCCCTCCATGTCGGGCAGATGCAGATCAAGCACCACAGCTTGATAGGGTTTTTTATTCAGCATGGCCAGACCCAGCTTGCCTTCACCGGCAATGTCGGCCTCGAAATCGATGCTTTGCAGATAATTCACATACAATGACGCCATGCTGGCCGTATCTTCGATGACGAGAACACGCGTGGCGGACATGGTTTTTTCCAAGAGGGAGGGCGTATTTCACCCTAGAAGAAGCATCTCAAGGAATCGTGCAGAAGGGGCATACACGCGCATGCACAGGCCCAAAAAACAAAACACCAGAGCGGTGAAGCCCTGGCGCTCTGTCAGATACTAACCAGAATTTATTGGGCTTGTCCCGAAGCGCTGCCTTCCATAGCCGGTGGCGGTGCGGCTGCCGTTGCAGGGGCCGCCGTGCTGGAAGCCTTATGCTTGGCGTGATGAACAACCTTGCGGCGATGATGCTTCTTCTTGGCGGGCTTGGGGCTGGTCGTGGTGACCTTGGCTTCGCTTTTCATGGGTTCCGGAGCGGCGGCGGGTTCAGGCATTGCAGCAGGTGCCGTGGATGCCGGTTCTGCGGTAGGAGCAGCAGGAGCCGTGGCCATCGTAGCCGAAGCACTGGAAGGAGGAGCAACCGCCGAAGCCGCCGAAGCCGGTACACTAGGAGACGGCATGGTTTCAGCAGCAAAAGCCGGGGCCGCGGCTAACAGCATCGCGCCCAGCAGAAGGGGAAGTTTACGCATTTGTTTCTCCGTAAGGTGAAAGAGGGGATTCGCAAAACCGATTCAAGAAGGGGATTATGTCATCCCTGTGTTCTTTTAAAAGGGTAATTCGGCGTCTTGCCTAAGGCCTTTGCCCCAGGAAAGAAAAAAGCCAAGCCTTGCGGCCTGGCTTTCAATTTCAACAGGTAAGACTGGCTTACTGAGCAGACTTCGGAGCTTCAGGAGCGGCAGGAGCCGGCGCGGCGGGTTCCGCCTTGGCGCCTTCATCCTTCTTCTTTTCGTCCTTCTTCTCATCCTTCTTCTTCTCATCCTTTTTCTTTTCGCCTTTCTTCTTTTCGTCCTTTTTTTCTTCCTTTTTCGCGCCATCTATCACGACTTCGGTGTTGGTGATGACGGCAGCGTTGGTATCAACCGCAGGAGCCACAACGGGCGCAGCCGGAGCCGTAGGGGCTGCCGGGGGCGCAACAGCCGGAGCGGTGGGCGGGGTGATGGTGGCGTTGGTCGTAGCCGTGGCTTCCGCCGCGAAGGCGGGGGCGGCAAGCAACAGGGCCACGCCGGCAAGAAGGGCAAGTTTACGCATTGGACTTTTCTCCATCAGGGGTAAGGGGTGAAACAATTCCACCCGTAAGTGAGCAAATTAGGCTTTAGAATTGTGGCGTGACTGTGTCAAATCTCGCACGAATGCAGGGTTTCAGCGCGAAGCTGGCGCGGCAGGCAGAAGCGCCCAGCCGATTTCCACGGGCTTGGCCTTGCCCCCGGGCTTCCATTGAAGTTCAAAAGCTTTCTGCCGCCGGGCTTTTGGAAAATGGCTCAACCATTCGGGCGGCTGGCTTCCGTTCCAGATCAGCACCGCTCCAGTTTTCTTAACTTTCTGTGGATCAATCCAGGGGCTGATGGCCGTGTCAGCATCAATCCACACATGAGGGCGGCCGGTTTTCTCGCGGCTATAGAAGGCCACGTTGCCCGCTAGCCAGGTATCGCCCACCACGTAAACCAGAGGAGAGGGGGTTTTCTTGTGCCATTCCTGATGAATGAGGGTGGAAAGCTCTTGCCCCGGAAAATGCCCGCGCGGTGGTTTAAATCCCCAGGGAATCGCGAAAGTAAGATTGCCGACGAAAAGAGCGAGGGTCAGAACAAAAATCCCGCCCCAGTAAATGGCAAAGATCCGCAGCCGGTCCCAACGCAGGGAAAAATGGGTGATGAGCCAGAGCGGAATGAAACTAAGGAAGGGCATACCCCACATGTCTTTCAAGTGCCGGCCGGCAACCAGTGCAAGAGTCACAAGAAAGGCAAGAGGAATGAAGGCCAGCCAGAAAAGAAGGTCTTTTTTCAAAGACGGCCTTGCCTGCGTCTTGTTCAGCGGCAGCAGAAGAAGGGCGCTGCCGATCAACGCGGGCAGAAAATCGGCGAGTTGGGCGCCAAGAAACCGCAGCGGATAAAAAACCTGGTCCACCGCATTCTTTGAAACTTTGGCGCGATTAACGGCGTAAGAGAACGGCAGAAAATCATTCTGAATCAGCCACAGCAGTTGCGGCAGAAAAAGAACCACCGTGGTGAAAAGCGCCACATAGGGGCCGGGCGTGGCAAAAGACTTCCGCCCCTGCGGATGAAGCAACAGGAAAGCCGCAAAAATCAGGCCCAGCAGGCCCATTTCGTATTTGCCGTAAAGGCCCAAGGCGAAAACCACGCCCAGCAGCAGCCAGTATTTCAATTTCTCGCGGATCAAGGCGTGAGTGAAGGCATAGCCGCCCAAGGCCCAGAACATCAGTTGCAGAACATTCGGATTAAACTGGGCCGACAACAGATTGAAATAAAGAATGCTTTGCGCCAGCGCGGCGGCCAGCAGTCCCTGCGCTTTTCCGGCCAGCAACCACCCGGTGCGGTAAACGGCCCAGAGCGCGATGCCAGTGCACAGCGCGTTGAGGAAGTTATAACCGAGGGGACAGGTGCCCAGGAGATGATAGATTGCCTCTTGCATCCACGCGGCCAGCGGCGGATGCTTATAGGTGCCCAGCGGCCATTCGCGCCCCCAGGCGAAACCTTCGATTACATCCAGCGGCGCGTTGGGTTGTACCAGCGCGGGGATGATCGTCCAGCTTAAAACCTGCAGCACGAACAACCCCCAAAACAGTTTGGAGGCGTTGCGTTCAAGGAAGCTGGCGGAAAGGGGCATGGTTAATAGACCTATTCGAAATTTCTAAGGATTCCAAAGGATAAGAATGGCGTGTTCCTGCCTTAAACAACGGAAAAATTCTGTAAATCGACTCTGACGGTGTGCTAAGTTGGGCCAATAAAATTTGAAAGGAGTCGATAATGACCGAGGGAACAAGAGATTGGGCTAAGACAATGCAGCATTTAGTCGGGATGGAAGCCCAAGTCACTCATCCTGGAAGTTCGTTATTGAAAGGCCGCGAAGGCCTGATTGCGGAGATTCGTCCTTCACCGAATGCCAGCGATTGTGTCGATGTGCGATTTAACGATAGAAGAATCCTTGCTTTCATGCCTGAGAGGGTAGGATTAAATTTTGCCGATGGCCGCCTGGCCGGTGCGCCTTCCGTCAAGTGCCGTTTTACCTTGAGGTATTAGATTCCTTATCAAATCCGTGCTGCTCGGCGATGAAGTAAAGCGGGCGGCGTTTTACTTCCGTGAAAATGCGCGCGATGTATTCGGCCACCATGCCCAGGCCCAGAATCTGGATGCCGCCCAGCATCAGCAGCGTGGCCATGATGGTGGCAAAGCCGGGCGTATCCACGCCTAAAATCAGCGTGCGCAGCACTAGGTAAACCAGATACAGCAGGGCAGAGGCCGAAACCGCCAGGCCGATCACCGTCCAGATGCGCAAGGGAATGCTGGAGAAAGAAATCAGCCCGTCGATGGCAAAATGCATCAGCCCCGCCGGCGACCAGCTGGATTCTCCCTTATGGCGTGGGGCCACGTCAAATTCCACTTCGGCAGTGGAAAAGCCCACCCAACTCATCAGGCCCTTCATGAAGCGGCTGCGTTCGGGCAGGGCGTTCACGGCGTCCACCACACGGCGGTCGAGCAGGCGGAAATCGCCCGCGCCTTCGGGAATTTTAATGTCGCCGATTTTTCCGAACAGCCAGTAATAAAGCTTCGAGAACTGACGGCGGAAAAGGCTGTCGGTATCGCGGTTGCGGCGGATGGCATAAACCATCTGCGCGCCGTCCTTCCATTTGGCGTAAAGCGCAGGAAGGGTTTCGGGCGGATGCTGCAGATCGCTGTCCATCAGCACCACGGCCTGCCCGCGCGCAACTTCCAGCCCGCAGCTTGAGGCGCTTTCCTTGCCGAAATTGCGCGCCAGGCGCACGACCTTGATGTTTTTGTCGCGCCCGTAATGCTGCAGCAGGCGGGCGTAGGTGTCGTCGCGGCTGCCGTCGTCGATGGCGATGATTTCGTAAGTTACGCCAAGCTTTTCCATCACCGCCTGCAGGCGGCTGAACAGCACATCAAGGTTCTCTGCTTCGTTATGACAAGGCAGAACGATACTGAGGACCGGGGATGACATGAGGGGCTAGAGGCTAGAGACTAGGGGCTAGTAAAATAAAACTTTCAGCTTGGACTTCCTAGTCCCTAGCCTCTAGATCCTAGCCCCTGATTTAGAAGCCTTCGCGCTCGCGGCGTTTGCGCTCAACCTTGCGCTGGCGGCGAATGGATTCGGCCCGCTCACGGGCTTTTTTCTCAGAGGGCTTTTCGTAGTTGCGGCGGATCTTCATCTCGCGGAAAACGCCTTCACGCTGTAATTTCTTTTTCAGGGCGCGCAGCGCCTGATCTACGTTGTTGTCGCGAACATTAACTTGCAAAGACGATCTCCTGCCTTCAATAAAAAACAGCGAGGGCCTCTCCGAACCCTTCGGAAAATGGCCCTAAATCCGGCGCTTAGATAGCAGGAAGGCCTTAAGAAAGGCAACATCTTTGATTTTTAGACGTGTTCTATTAATGTTTACAGGATGAAACGGGAACCCTCCAAATCCGCCCTTATTGCCGCCGCTCTGCGCCAGATGGCCGTTGAGGGCTGGATGGAAGCCGCCCTGGCCAAGGCCGAGGCCGCCGAGGGCTGGGCCCCCGGCACCTACCGGGCCTATTTCCCGGCCGGTCTGGCCGATTTTAACCGGGAGTTCCACCTTTGGGTGGATGAGGGCATGCGGGGTCTTCTAGCCAAGCAGCCCGATTTTGAGGCGGCCAAGATACGGGAAAAGATTTTCCGCTGCGTCATGGCCCGGCTTCAGGTTCTTCTGCCCCATCGCACGGCGGTTCAGCGTTTTATAAGCCACCAGTTGATGCCGTGGAATGCTGCGCGGGGAATCGCCGGCCTGGGCCGCGCGGCGAATGTCATGTGGAAAGCCGCGGGCGACCGTTCCATTGATTATAATTATTATACCAAGCGCGTGCTGCTTTCCGGCGTTTATGCCGCCACGCTGC
>JACQAB010000185.1 GCA_016195205.1 Pseudomonadota bacterium | reverse complement strand
GAGGCGCTGGATCTCTTGCGTGCGGCCGCTTTGCTTGCCCTTGGCGGCCTCGCGTTCGGTGCGCTCCAGCGTGGCGCGCGGCAGCATGCCGTATTCGGCGGTGACCCAGCCCATCCCGGTGTTCTTCAAGAAGGGCGGGACTTTTTCCTCAATCGTCGCGGCGCACAGCACATGGGTATCGCCGAATTTGGCCAGGCACGAGCCCTCGGCGAATTTGGCGGCATGCGGCACCAGCTCAATCTTGCGCAGGTCGGATGGGGCGCGTTTGGAAGGACGGATCATGGCTACAAGAAATAACGGTTACCGGTGGCCGGTCTGCTCGTAAGGATCGAAAGACGGCAGCATCCCGCCCAGAATGCGCCCGCCCAGGATATGCACGTGGAAATGCATCACTTCCTGGAAGGCGTTCACGCCGTTGTTGACGATCAGCCGGTAGCCGCCCTCGGTGGCGCCCACTTTTTTGGCGACGTCGCCCACCAGGCGCCAGAAGCTGAACATTTCCTCGTTGGTGGCCTTGGCGGCGAAATCGATATAATTGGTGAAGTCGCCCTTGGGGATGACCAGCACATGAATGGGCGCCTGCGGGCGGTGGTCGTGGAAGGCCAGGGCGTGCTCGTTCTCGGCGATTTTCTGGCAGGGGATTTCGCCGCGCAGCATTTTGGCGAAGACGTTTTTGGGATCGTAAGTGGCCATGGAGAGATTTCGGGGTTTCGTGGTGGTGAGATTGCGGGGTTAATAAACCACGAAACCGCGCATCCACGCAACCTTGCAACCCGGCCTTTCCCGGGATTAGGATAACGCCCTGTTTCCTCACCACGGAGCCTTCCATGAAACGCTTTCTTTTCGTTCTCTGCGCGGTTTTCACCCTGGCCGCCCTGCCGGCCCATGCCGGGTTGCCGGTCAATGAAGCCGATTACCTGAAAGCCGAAGAGGCGCGCTTCAACGCCGCCGACAAAAATCACGACGGCTTGCTGCAGAAGGAGGAAACCGCCGCCGCCTTCATGGGCGGCGAGCTGCAGATTTCCCCGGCGACGCGCGACGCCTGCATGAAATCGGGACGCGCCATGGCGGCCAGCTTTGCCCCACCGTCGGGCCCGGTGAACGATCCGAATTTCAAGCCGCTGGCGAAAAAAGATTTTCTTGCCGCGCGCCAGGGCATGTTCGCGCATGCCGACGCCAACCACGATCACACGGTGACCGTGGAAGAAGCCACGGCCATGGACCAGCAGATGGCCAAAATGTGCGCCGCCGCCCCGGCGATGATGGATCAGGCGCGCGCTTTTCAGAACATGGGCGTGAACGGCACGCCTTCTCACGAACAGATACGCGCCGTGATAGAAAAAATGCAAGCCATACAACCGCAGACGCCGAAAGGCGCGCCGATGCCTTCGCCCGAGGGCGGGGAGTAAGTTTCCGGTGAAACGCTCTCTTTTTGTTCTGTGTGCGGTGCTTGGCCTGTTGGCGGCGCCCGTCTGCGCCGCCTTGCCGGTCAGCGAAGCCGATTACCTGAAAGCTGAAGAGGCGCGCTTCGACGCTGCCGACGCCGACCATGACGGCCAGCTGCAGCGGAGCGAAACCGACGCTGCATTGACCGGCGGCGATCTGGAAATCGAGCCGGCCATTCGCAACACCTGCATTCAGGCGGGGGTGGGCATGGTGGCGCGTTACATGCCTGTGCCGGGCACGCCCGCGGACCAGGCGTTTAAGCCGCTGGGCAAGAAAAAATTCCTGAAAGGGCGCCAGAGCCTGTTCGCGCAGGCCGATGCCAATCAGGACGGCGTGGTGACGGCGGAAGAACTGGCCGCGATCAATCAGCAATTCGCCCAGCAATGCGCCACCCTGCTGACATCGCCGGAGGAAGCCGTGAGGCCATCCCCGCCGCCCCAGGAGGTGCCCCCGGGCGCGATGCCGCAGGAAGGCGGGGAGTAAGAAGGGGGCTAGGGGGCTAGGGGGCTAGGGGACTCGGGGGCTAAGAAAATTTTCGGGGCTGTCGTAGATAAGGAAAATTATCTACGGTGGCCGGATGGGACTAAGGCGCTGTAAATTAAGCAGGAAGTTGCAGTCGCGGCTGCTGGAATGCTTTGTGCTGGAAGTGACGGCGCGCGCGGCAGCGAATACTTTGG
>JACQAB010000181.1 GCA_016195205.1 Pseudomonadota bacterium | reverse complement strand
CCAAGCCGGACGAAAAATGCGACTCGGCGAATAAAGCGGTATTCGCGCTCTAAATAGGCCGATGCACGGTCAGGCGAATTTAAATTCCATCCGCCAAATAAGCTCTATTACGCTGTGATAATAACCTTCAGCGTCCTCTGATGGGTATCCGGTATTTTTCAAGCTATTCAGCAGGAATGCGCCTCAGCGGTGATGAGCTAAGGACGGCGCTGCCCGGTTTTCCAAACCTCGAACGCATCCAGCGAAACCCCGGCATGCAATCCCTGGCCATCGAAGACATAGGCGAACATATTCTGGTCGGCCACGGCTCTGGCGTTGGCATCGGCCGATATCAGCGTGATGCCGGCCTTCGCGCCCAGCTTCCAGTCGGGGCTTCTTTTCAGCTCAGTCAATGATCACGTCCGCCTTGACGACGCTTGGAAACACCAGAACGCCCACGGTATCTTTTGTCGTGGCCGCGCAGGAAGCAGGGACTTGCGGCATTGCCTTACCGTCTCCATGACGGCGGCATCAAGCGACGAGTCCGTTCCATGGGTGCGGCCATGGCGGAACTGAACAGAATAAGGGCATTCTCCTGGGAACTGTTCCGCGCTGGAATTTCCATAAATACCTTGTTGGGCGTGATGGGCAACTGATTGACAGCTTCATCTCCACCACCTCGCCCACCAGCGATACGATCACAAAAGCCGTTGAAGCTGCTTTGAAGACCACGCCCAAAAATTAAATGGGTACTTTAACTTGTATCTTGTGGGTTGAAGTTTTCTTTATGCGTCTTAGTGCACGGGTAGCTTAGCCACCCTCCAAAAGCATCTGAATTTTTCTAGAAACTCAATCGATACCGCGCCAGCGCCACGGTTTCGTGATCAGAGCCCGAAGCATTGTCCGCATTCTGGCGTAGGAGAAGGCCGGCAGCCAAGGAACCTTTTTCATCCAAGGCCATCTGATAGAAAGCTTGCATGTCAAAGGCCTGGCCCTGGGATGCAAAATCAAGCGTGGCGCGCGTGCGGCTAATATGGCCATCGAAATCGCGGGCCGTAGGAATGGAAAGCCCGGCTGATCCGCCGCGGACTTGCAATGGCTGACTAAGGATAAAACCGAAGCTGTCTTTATCGCTCAGCACGCTTGTTTTGGTGAACCCGACGCGCATCGCCTGCGACGTCAAGGCGGAAATGTCCGTAACCAGCGAGTTGGAAGGCGTTTGCGCGCGCGACCAGCCGAACTCCGCTCCGGCAAAAGCCATGAAACCGTCACCCAGATCGGCTTTAGCGCTGCCACTGACAAAAGAAGTGAGCGTATGGTCGGCCAGTGCCGCGACGCCACTTGAAGACGCGCCTAAAAGAGTTCCGTTTTCCTCTATGAACCCGGCCGAAACGGCCACGGCCGATTGCCGTCCAAGATCCACGCCGATTTCTCCCACACCGCCATAAATCGCCGCGCGCGCTCCCACCCCCCTGGGATCATCCGCTAGGGTGGATGCCTTGGCAGGATCGTTATCCTCCACGCCAAAGAAGCTGCCCCCCCTCAGCCACACTCCCTCGTGTACCGGCACTTTGAGAGCGAGGGTAGTGGCATTCCTAACGAGGCTTAGGTAAGCATTGCTCGCGACTTCCGGTTCCACGGCTTCAGCACGGAACAGCACCTCGCGCGGCGCCAGACCGAAAATCACGGAAGGATCCAGATTGGCCGCGCCCGTCAGCGTCATGCTCTCCATCGGCGCTTCCATGAACAGACGCGCGCCATTGAAGCCCGCACCGGGTAATATCGAATGGCCGCCGGGAGTAAGCGCAAAGGCAAGCACCGTGCGCCCATCGGAAAACTGGGTTAACCGGTCATCAAAGCTTTCAAGAGCCTGATCCGCATCGAAACGATGGGACACGTTCTGGAACATGGCGGCCGTCGATACGTCATAATCACGGCCGTAAGCATCCAACACCATCGTCTGCGGAGTGGACGCCGAACTGACTTTGCCGAACGCGCCGGTAAAAGAGGCCAGGCTGTTGCTTAACTTACCGGAGGAAGAAGCGACGCTGCTGCCGGTCGACACCGTCACCGTGCCTACGGGCCGCGTGGCTTTTTCGAGATCGAGCAAGCCTTGGCCATAGGTGTTCGATTTAGCATAGATGCCGGATTTATTGGCGGTGGTGAGAAGAATATTTTTGATCTGTGCGTTGGTCAGAAAGGGCCATTCTTGATCCAGAATCGCGGCCGCCGCACTGACCATAGGCGCGGCAAAAGACGTGCCGCTGCCGGTGCCATAACCTGTGCCGAGGGTAGAGATAATGTTACTCCCCGGAGCGGCCAGGCACCAAGCCGCCGCCGCACCGCAGCGGTTGCTGTAGGAAGCAATCTTCCCTGTGGCATCCGTGGCCACGGCCGCCAAGAACCCCGGCAGTAATTCGCTGTAGTAAAGAGGCAATTCGGCGTATAATCCCGGCTGGTTCATGCTGCTGTTGCCAGCCGCAAAAACAATGATCGCACCCGCCTGTATCGCTTCACGATAGGCCTGCAACGTATTGGCGAGATACGCACTAATCGTGGATTTTGCATACCGGGTGATCGGCACACTTGAATTCCAGGAGTTATTCTGCACCTTGGCGCCATGGGCCGTGCCGTAACGGATGGCGGCGGCGATTTGGGCATCGGAAAGCGTGATACTGCCGTCCGGATTGACAATGCGTTCCGGTATCAACTGGGCATCATAAGCAACGCCCTCCACGCCATAGCCGTTCCTGTCAGCGGCGATAATCCCGGAAACAAAAGTGCCGTGGCCAACAAGATCTTGCGTGACGCCCGGCGTGTCGGTCACAAAATCATAACCGGGATCAGCAATCCGTCCGATAAATTCGGAATTATCGAGATTGATGCCGCTGTCAAGAACGGCAACGGTCACGCCTAAACCGGTCCACCCTCTCGCATAGGCATCTCCGGCATGAATCTGGCTTAAGCTGTAATTGATGGTGTATTCGGGATCCGTAGCCGCTGTCGCAGGGAAAGGAGACAGATTTAAAAAAAAGAGAAAAATGCCGGGGGCGAGAAAAAAAGTTCTTGGCCGATTCACGAGGTTATTTTCCATGGGTTATCTCGCTATGACGACAGCTAAAACAAGCACGTCGTGACATTAGAAGAAATCTTGGTTTGAAGAAATTAATTTTTTGTAAAGAAAAAAGCAAAAAGATTCTCGTCATTGTTAATGATAAAGGTGGCCGCCCCAAAGAAATAAGGCATTCGAGGACGAAACAAAGCTGGCCGGT
>JACQAB010000180.1 GCA_016195205.1 Pseudomonadota bacterium | reverse complement strand
CCCGTGCCCCGCGCGCAAATCTTCCAGGATAGAGGCGCCCCCAGGGCGTTCGAATTCAATATTCCCTAAGGCGCCGGGTTTTTTCGTATCGGCGGCAGGAGAGCGGGAAACCCATTCCTCACATGCAAGTCGCTGAGTTGCGGGAAAGTCAGGGCGGCCAGCTCGCGCCCGATTTCAAAATTCACCCTTCTCATTTCCGCGCGCACTTCTCCAATCTAGGGAGAAGCCTCAATTTCCGCGGCGGAAAGTTGTTTGACAGCGCGCATGGAATTTTCCTGTAACGAAAACTACCCCGCCATTTTGATCGGGCGCGCCAGCCGCGCCAGCACGTCTTCGAGTTGATCGAGCGAAGCATATTCGATGGACAGCAGCCCGCCCTTGCCGCGCGGCGTGAGTTTCACTTTCAGCCCCAGCCAGGCCGAGACTTCGCGCTCCAGCTTCAGCACATCCGCGTCCTTCACGGCGGCCAGCTTGGCCTTGGCCGAGCCCTTGCGCGGGGCGCGGTCAAAACCGCGTTTTTCCTGGGTTTCGCCATGCGACAGCTTGGCGAGATTCTCGGTCTGACGCACCGACAACCCGCCCTTCACCACTTCCTGCGCCAGGGCCAGCGGGTTCTTGCTGGTCAGCACCGCGCGGGCGTGCCCGGCCGTCAACGCCCCGGCGCGCAGCAGGTCTTTCACTTCTTTGGGCAAACCGTTGAGGCGTAGCATGTTGGAAACATAGGCGCGGCTTTTGCCTAGCGCGTCGGCGAGAGCTTCGGCCTTATGCGCGAATTCGTCGATCAGGCGCTGATAGCTTTCCGCCTCTTCCATCGGCGACAGATCGGCGCGCTGCACGTTTTCAATCAGCGCGACTTCCAGCGCCTCTTTGTCCTTGATGTCGCGGACGATGACCGGAACCTCGTGCAGGTTGACCAGTTGCGCGGCGCGCCAGCGGCGCTCGCCGGCGATGATTTCATAAGTGTTCGGCTTGCCGGCATGCGGACGCACCAGAATCGGCTGTAAAAGGCCCTTTTCCGTGATCGAGGCGGCCAGTTCCTGAAGCTGCTCTTTATCGAAATTTTTGCGCGGCTGAAGGGCCGAAGGCGCCAGTTGTTCGATGGGCAGCGTGCGCAGTTTGGCGGAAGGATCGGGCCTTATCGGATCGCTGTCGGCGAAGATGGCGGAAAGGCCCTTGCCCAGACGCGCGGGTTTTGCTTCATGCAGATTTGAAATCGGAGCCGCCATTTTTTTCCTCTTCTTAGGCATGAGGCCCGAGGCGTGAGGCCTGAGGCCGGTGAAAAATTTTTTGCATTTTCTAAGCCGCTCTTTCTTCCTCGGGCCTCACGCCTCGGGCCTCGGGCCTTCTCATCAATACTTCCTTGGCCAGATGCAGATAAGCCTGCGCGCCGGGGCAGCGCAGGTCATAGACCAGTACCGGCTTGCCGTGGCTGGGCGCCTCACTTACGCGCACGTTGCGCGGAATGGAAGTTTCAAAAACCTTGTCGCCGAAGAAGCCGCGCACGTCGTCGGCCACGGAATCCGACAGGCTGTTGCGCTTGTCGTACATGGTGAGGACCACGCCCAGGATCTCCAGGTTGGGATTGAACAGCTCTTTCACCTTTTCAATGGTGCGCAACAACTGGGAAACCCCTTCCAGCGCATAAAACTCGCATTGCAGGGGGACCAGCACCTCATCCGCCGCGACCAGGGAGTTGATGGTCAGCATGTTCAGGCTGGGTGGGGAATCAATTATAACGTAATCGTAAAGCTCCCTAGATTCATTTAGACCGTTTCGAAGCCGTATCTCTCTATGGTCGGCGGTGACCAGCTCGATTTCGGCGCCGGCCAGGGCGGTGGAAGAGGTCACCAGCGACAGATTGGGGATGATGGTGGCTTCCGCCACCTCGCTTACCCGCGCCTCGCCCGCCAGCAATTCATAGGTGCCCATGCCCCGCTTGCTGCGCGGAACGCCAAAGCCGGTGGAGGCGTTGCCCTGCGGGTCGGCATCGACCACCAGTACCTTCTTGTTCACGGCGGCCAGGGCCGTGGCCAGGTTGACGGCGGTGGTGGTCTTGCCCACCCCGCCCTTCTGGTTGGCGATGGCGATGACGCGGCAGCCCTGATAGATTGGAATCGATGATTTCGAGCGTTTAGCCATGGCTTAAACCTTGAGAAGCATCATGCAAAGGCAGGTTGACTTTAAGATCATTGGCCCCGCCTAACCAAAGCGTAATATCCAGCCTGGAATCTTCATCCTCTTCAGCGGCATAGTGGCTCCCTGCAAACCGCAATTTTTTCATCCGTTTTGGGCGGCTTGGGCTGGGACCGAAAAGCGGATTTGCGTAGTATTTTGAAAATCTAAATGAAATCATGGCTTTACGGGGTTGATAGCGGCCAATCGCAGGATCGCGCTTTTGGAATCGGTGAGGCTTTGAATGCGACGCAGATCATTTACCTGCCAATTCTTTTGCGCCTCCCGGATTTCATCGTCAAGGTTTTTCCCCTTCAGGAACAGGCAAACTGTGGATGGTTTGCGTAGGCTGCTGGAAATATCGATCAATTCGTCCAAAGGCGCGGTGGCGCGCGAGGTGACCACGTCAAAAGCCGCGCCCCCATAGTCTTCCGAGGTGATATTCAGGATCTCCACCGGCGCTTCCAGCTGGTTGGAAACCTCCTGCAGGAAGGCGCTTTTGCGAGTATTCCGCTCGAAAAGGGTGATGTTTTTGACCCCCAATACCGCTAAAACCAGGCCCGGAAACCCCGCCCCGCTGCCGATATCGGCGATCCGTCCCCCGGCTTTGGGCAGCAGCGCCAAGAGCTGGGCCGAGTCGAGGAAGTGCCGGTGCCAGATTTGCGGCAGGGTCGAGTCGCCGATCAGGGCGGCACGCTCGTTCCATTCGCCCACCAGTCTTTCATAGCGGCGGAACTTGTCGAGCACGGCATCGGACACCCCAGTTTCTTTCTGAAACTCGGCCGGGCCGAAGGCGGTGGGATTGACTTGGATGGACAAGAGGGTTCGGAGGTTCGAGGGTTCGAAGGTTCGAAGTTTTACTCCGAACCTCCGCACCTTCGAACCTTTCTGTTTTTTGGTCAAGATATCCGATCTATTTGAAAATAATATTGTATATCAATAACTTAACATTTCCGTTTCACGTGAAACACATACAATAGTATGTTTATGATATCTGATTCGCACGTATAGGTTGTTTTTTAAACACCGCTATTTTGACGTTGATTCCAATGCCGGGGGGCAGCTATAAGTTGCCTTTGAATTTAAGCCATATGTTCAAACCCATTTACCCGGAGACTGACAGATGCAAACTCCCGCGCAAAAAAAACGGCCGGCTGATCACATGCATAGTTTCGCCGAAGGCGTAGCGTATCTTAACGGCATCGCCAATCTGAAAAACAAAGCCATT
>JACQAB010000179.1 GCA_016195205.1 Pseudomonadota bacterium | reverse complement strand
ATCTGGATTGTGGAGATAGAAGACCGCGCCGGGCGGCACTTCCTTGAGCGGGTGGTGGATTAAGAAACCCATCAAAAAATTCTTGTCATCCCGGCCAAGCGACTTCCGCGCAAGCGGAGGGAGCGCGAGCCGGGATCCCATTTTATTAAACAAAAAACCAAATGGGATCCCGGGTCTTAAGGCTCGTTACACTCGCCTTTCGCCCGTGATGACAAATAAAGAAAAACCCGCCCTCGTGGGGCGGGTTCTCTTGCCGTTATTAAACAAATCCCTCTAGTGAATTTGCTCACCATGCAGGGCCGTATCCAGGCCCTCTTTTTCAACGTCGGCTGACACACGCAGGCCCATCGTAAGGTCGATGGCCTTGAGGATCACCGCCGTCACCGCGCCGCACCACAGCACCGTGGTGCCGATCGCGGCCAACTGAATGATCACCTGCTGCAGGCTGCCCGCCGTGCCGCTAATGGCTTTTGAGGCGAAGACGCCAGTAAGGATGGCCCCCGCCGCGCCGCCAATGCCGTGCACGTAGAAGCAATCCAGGCTGTCATCGACCTTGAACGCCTTCTTCAGGCGCGAAACGGCCAGATAACACACCACCCCCGCGGCAAAGCCGATGGCAATCGCCCCCGGCACATCGACGAAGCCCGAAGCCGGCGTAATGCCCACGAGGCCCGCCACCGCGCCGGTTACTTTTCCGGTAAGGCTGGGGCGGCCACGGTCGGCCCATTCCACGGCCATCCAGCTTAGCGCGGCCATGGCGGCAGCGATGATGGTAACGGCGCAGGCCATCGCGGCGCGGCCATCGGCGGCAAGCGCGGAACCGGCGTTGAAGCCGATCCAGCCTACCCACAACAGCGACGCGCCAATCAACGCAAAAACGGGGTTATAAGCCGGCGGCGTAACCGTTCCCTGCAGTTTCGGTCCGATCACAATGGCGGCCACCAGACCGGCAATGCCCGCGTTCAAATGCACCACAGTGCCGCCCGCGTAATCCAGCACGCCCATTTTGAACAGGAAGCCGGCCGGATGCCAAACCCAGTGGGCAATCGGCGAATAAACCAGCAATGACCACAGCCCCATGAACACCAGCATCGAGGAGAATTTGATGCGGTCGGCAAAAGCGCCGGTGATCAGCGCCGGAGTAATGATGGCGAACGTCATTTGAAAGGTCATATAGACCGGCTCGGGAATGGTGGTTTTCACCGCATTGCCCAAGCCCGCGCCGATGGTGAACGGCACGGTATGATCCACGCCTGAAAACAGGAAGCGCGAAAAATCACCCATCATCGTCGCGCCATTCCAGTTCACCATGCCATTGGTGAAGGCCAAGCTGTATCCCGCCACTGCCCACACCACCGCCACAAGGCTGCAGGTGGCGAAGCTTTGCATGGTAGTGGCCAGCATGTTCTGCTTGCGCACCAACCCGCCATAGAAAAGGGCCAGGCCGGGGATGGTCATCATCAGCACAAGCGCGGTGGAGGCCAGCATCCATGCCGTGTCTCCACTGTTCAGTGAAGGAGCAGCCGCAGCCGCTTCCTCCGCTAAAGCGAGCGAGGGAAGTAAAAGAAGCGATACAAGAAGAGCGAGTCCGGTTCCGATTCGAGTCTTTGTCATATAGGCCTCTGAAAGTTTGAGGATGCGTAAGGAGCCGGAAGCCGATACTACTGGAGTGATATTGCATTGCAACATGATTCGGATAGACTCGTAAAAAAAGCTTTTGGAGGCATTCCCGACAAACACAGCCTGTGGATAATTTTGAGACTGATTAATATTCGCCGGCTGGCCTATGCTGCCCGGCCTTCATCGAACGACCTACGGAAAACATGACCGCGAACCCGATTGCCTTGCGTCCCGTTCCTCCCGCTCCCGCCACCACGCCGCGCACGCCGCCGCACAATCTGGACGCTGAACAGGCCCTGCTGGCCGCCATTCTTTCCAACAACCTAGCTTATGAAAAGGTGGGCGAGTTTTTGCGGCCCGATCATTTCTATAACCCGGTGTTCGGCAAAATCTTTCAGGCCGTTTCCACGGTGATCGAACGCGGGCAGAAGGCCGATGCCGTCACCCTGCGTCATTTCTTCGCCAGCGATCCGGAAATCCAGCAGTTGGGCGGCAGCGATTATCTGGCGCAGCTGGCGGGAAGCTATGTCTCCATTATCAACGCCGGCGATTACGGCCACACCATTCACGATCTTTACCTGCGCCGCCAATTGGTGGAAATCGGCACCGAGACCGTGAACAACGCCTTCGACGGCGATGTGGAAGATACGGCGATGATGCTGGTGGAAAGCTCGGAACAGAGGCTTTTCCAGCTGGCCACCACCGGCGATATCCGCGGCGGGTTTGTGGCCTTGAAAGAGCCGCTTTACCGCGCCCGCACCATGGCCGAAGCCGCGCATAAGCGCGACAGCCACATCAGCGGCGTCACCACCAAGCTGCGCGATCTGGATTTCAAACTGGGCGGATTGCAACCTTCCGACTTGGTTATCTTGGCCGGGCGGCCATCGATGGGAAAAACGGCGCTGGCCACCAACATTGCCTATAACGCGGCACGCGCCTTTCTGGAAACAGATGGACACGAAGGCGCGGTGACGGGATTTTTCTCGCTGGAAATGTCGGCCGAGCAATTGGCCACGCGCCTGATCAGCGAGCACACCAAAATCCCCTCGAACGATATCCGCCGCGGGCAAATCAAGGCCGAACAGTTCGACGAAATCGTCGAAGGCATCAAACAGCTTGAGCGCGTGCCGCTTTACATTGATGAAACGCCCGCCCTTAGCGTGGCGGCGCTGCGCACCCGCGCCCGGCGCATGAAGCGCTCGGCGCACGGGTTGGGCCTGATCGTGATCGATTACCTGCAACTCATGCAGGGCTCGGGCACGCGGCGCGAGGAAAACCGCGTGCTGGAAGTTTCGGAAATCACCCGTGGGCTCAAGGCCCTGGCGAAAGAGCTTAACGTTCCGGTGCTGGCGTTGTCGCAGCTTTCCCGCGCGGTGGAACAGCGCGAAGACAAGCGCCCGCAGTTGTCCGACCTTCGTGAATCCGGCGCCATCGAACAGGACGCCGACGTGGTGATGTTCGTGTTCCGCGAGGAATATTACCACACGCGCGGCCAACCCACGCAGTTCGCCAACGAAACGCGCGAGCGGTTCGAGGCGCGCTACCAGGAATGGCAGAACCGCGGGGCCAGCATCCACAACGTGGCTGAAGTCATCATCGCCAAGCAGCGCCATGGCCCCATTGGCACGGTCGAGATGCACTTCGAAGGCGAATTCACCCGCTTCTCGAACCTTGACCGGCGACAGGACGTGGCCGACGTGCCGTTTTGAGCCATCAAAGGGCCGTTTTATCGTGTCTTGATCGCGGTCGAACGATTGAGATAGCCTCTTTACCTATGTTCGACGGCGTCACGGCCACCATTGATCTGGAAGCGATTGCGGAAAATTACCGCATCCTGAAAGCCGCCGCGCCTCGGGCGGAAATGTCGGCCGTGGTGAAGGCCGACGCCTATGGCCTGGGCATGGACCCGGTGGCGCGGGCGCTGAGCGCGTGCGGCTGCATCAGTTTTTACGTGATTCAATTCGCCGAAGCTGTGGCCCTGCGCAAGGTGTTGCCGCATGCCGCCATCGCTCCTTTCTATGGCATTCCAGAGGGAGCCGAACGCGAAGCCCTGCGCCTGCGCCTTACGCCAGTGATCAATGATCTGGCTCAGTTGGAGCGCCTGCGCCGCTTTGCTGAAGCGGAAACCCGCAGCCTTTCGGTGATCCTGCACGTGGATACCGGCATGAACCGGCTGGGATTTTCAGCTTCTGAATTTGAAAAATTATCGGAAGACTCTTCTTTGCTGGCCGGATTGAATGTCAGCCATGTGATGAGCCACCTGGCCTGCTCGGATGAGCCCGATCACCCCATGAACGAAGAGCAGCGCGCGCGGTTTGCCAAGGCCGTGGCGGCGTTTCCTGAAGCGAAAAAATCCTTCGCCAATTCGCATGGTATTTTTCTGGGACCGCACTATCATTTCGATCAATGCCGCCCGGGCCGCGCGCTGTCGGGCACCAACATGCACAACGCCAAAACGCTGCTGAAAATGGCGGTGCGGCTTTCCGCGCCTATTTTGCAGGTGCGTTGCGTTGACAGCGATAGCACCGTTGGTTACGGTGCTTTGCAACCCGTGAAAAAAGGAATGCGCCTGGCCACCCTGGCCGGGGGTTATGCCGATGGGCTGATGCGCTCGCTAACTCCTTCGGCCCAGCGGCGCACGCATTTTTACCTGCAAGGCCACAAAGTTCCGCTGATGGGACGCGTATCGATGGATTTAATCGTGGTGGATGTTAGTAACGTGCCCGAAAACCTTGCCCATCCCGGCGCGGATATTGAAATCGCCGGGCCACACCAAAGCATGGACGAGTTGGCTGATCAGGCCGGAACGATCGGCTATGAAATGCTGACTCACATTGCCGTGCGCGTGAAACGCACCTATCTTCCCCTGAAAACCAGCCATGAACAGCAACCTCTCTTCTCTCGCGCATAACGTTCAGACCCGTTTGCTTGGCCTTTTGCAGTTGCTGGGCGGCACGTTTCTGACCTTCGTGGAAGCCACGGGGCAATTTGCGTTCTTCACCCTGCGCGCGATCAGCCATGTTTTCCGCCCGCCGCTTTATTTCCGGCAGATCAGCCGCCAGTTTGTGGATATCGGCTATTACTGCTTGCCGGTGGTGGGGCTGACCACGCTGTTCTCGGGCATGGTGCTGGCGCTGCAAAGCTATACCGGCTTTTCACGTTATGCCGGCGGTGCCGAAAGCGCGATCGCCAACGTGGTGGTGATTTCCATCACGCGCGAGTTGGGCCCGGTGATGGCCGGCCTGATGGTGGCCGGGCGCATCGGCGCCTCTATCGCCGCCGAATTGGGCACCATGCGCGTGACCGAGCAGGTTGACGCCCTTACCACCCTTTCCACGCACCCCGTCAAATACCTGATCGTGCCGCGCATTCTGGCCGGGGTGCTGATGCTGCCGCTGCTGGTGGCGGTGGGCGATGTGATCGGCGTGTTCGGCGGCTTTCTAATCAGCGTTTACCGCCTGGATTTCAACGCCGCCAATTACATCGACCAGACCTGGAAATTTCTGGAAACCATCGACGTCGTGTCGGGCCTGGTAAAAGCCAGCGTATTCGGCTTTGTCGTGACGCTGATGGGCTGTTATTTCGGTTTTAATTCCAAGGGCGGCGCGCAGGGCGTGGGCGCGGCAACCACCAACGCCGTGGTGTCGTCGTCGATTTTGATTTTGATTTTGAACTACTTCCTCACCGGTCTTTTCTTCGGCGCGAAATAATGGCTATCGAAACCAAAATTCAGCTTAAAGATGTTCACAAGGCCTTCGGGCGCAAGAAGGTGCTGAACGGCGTGTTCCTGTCGGTGGAGAAAGGCCAGTCGCTGGTGGTCATCGGCGGCTCGGGCACCGGCAAGTCAGTGATGATCAAATGCGTCCTGGGCATCATTGAATCGGATTCAGGATCGATCCAGATCGACGGCGAAGAAACGCGCGGCGCCATCGGCAAGAAACGCGATGCTTTCCTGAACAAATTCGGCATGCTGTTCCAGGGTTCCGCTCTGTTTGACTCCCTGCCCGTGTGGAAAAACGTGGCGTTCAAGCTGATTCAGGCCAAACACCTGCCCGCCAAGGAAGCCAAAGACGTGGCGGTGGAAACGCTGGCGCAGGTAGGCTTGGCCCCGGATGTAGCCGATCTGTTCCCGGCCGAACTTTCGGGCGGCATGCAAAAGCGCGTGGCGCTGGCTCGCGCCATTGCCGCCAAGCCCGAGATCATTTTCTTCGACGAACCGACCACCGGCCTTGACCCCATCATGGCCGACGTGATCAACGAGCTGATTGTGAAATGCGTTAAAAACCTGGGCGCCACCACCATTTCCATCACGCACGACATGGCTTCGGCTCGCAAAATCGCCGACCGCGTGGCGATGATTCATGAAGGCAAAATCATCTGGCACGGACGGAAGGACGAGATTGACCATTCCGGCAACCCCTATGTGGAGCAATTCATCCATGGCCGCGGCGAAGGGCCCATTAAAATGCAGATAAAAAGGGATTGATTTTCGTTGACGGGGGCTTGTTTTGTATATACATTACACCAAGTACGAATGGGATGAGAAGAAAGCCGCAACCAACTTTGAAAAGCATGGCATAAGCTTCATGCATGTTGAAAAGTTTGATTGGTCAACGGCAATGATCATTCCTGACAATCGCCGGACTTATGGTGAGCCTCGTTTCTTAGCCTATGGCATGATCGAGGCACGGTTATATGTAATGGTTTATACGCTTCGCAGGAGCGCTGTAAGAATTATTGGATTGCGTCAAGCCAATGAACGCGAAAGGAATCAGTATGAAGAAAACGAAGAAAATTAGAAGGCCAAAAAATATCTCCAAGGCCGATTGGGATTCCGTGGATGTTCCGGAACTATCGGCCGAAGAATTGCGGCAGATGCGCCCGGCGCGGGAAGTTGTGCCTGAAATCGTTGAAGCCTATCTTCGCACGCGCTCCACCTCTCCGGAAAACAACAAAATACTTATCTCCATCCGCCTTTCTCCCGCTGTTCTAACCCATTTCAAGGCCACGGGCGCGGGTTGGCAAACGCGGCTGGATAATGCCTT
>JACQAB010000191.1 GCA_016195205.1 Pseudomonadota bacterium | reverse complement strand
TCGCGCGGATCGAAATAGTCGTATTCAATCGCGTAACCGGGGCGGGTGATGTGCGCGTGCTCGAAGCCCGCGATGGAGCGCACCGCCGCGAGCTGCACGTCGAACGGCAGGCTGGTGGAAATCCCGTTCGGGTATATCTCATGAGTGGTCAAACCCTCTGGCTCAACAAAAATCTGGTGGGATTCCTTGTGCGAGAAGCGCACCACTTTGTCTTCGATGGAAGGGCAATAGCGCGGCCCGATTCCCTCGATTACGCCGCTATAGAGCGGCGACCGGTCCAGGCCACCACGAATTATTTCGTGGGTATGCAGATTGGTGTGCGTAATCCAGCATGGCAGTTGGCGCGGATGCTGCGCCGGATTGCCGAGGAAGGAAAAAACCGGCGCCGGATCGTCGCCCGGCTGTTCCTGCATGACTGAATAATCCAGCGAACGCCCGTCGATACGCGGGGGCGTCCCCGTTTTCAGCCGCCCGGCTGGCAATTTCAGTTCGCGCAGACGATGGGCCAGGCTGACCGAGGGCGGATCGCCCATCCGCCCAGCCTGATAGTTGGACTGCCCGACATGGATCAAACCCGCGAGGAAAGTTCCGGCGGTTAGCACGACAGCGCGCGCGTGAAATTTCAGCCCCAGTTGCGTCACTACGCCGACAACCTGATCGTCGCGCAGCATGAAATCATCCACCGCTTGCTGGAACAGCCAGAGATTGGGCTGGTTTTCCAAACGCCGGCGGATGGCCTGCTTATACAACACGCGGTCAGCCTGCGCGCGCGTGGCGCGCACCGCCGGCCCTTTGCTTGAATTGAGCATGCGGAACTGGATACCGCCTTCGTCAGTGGCCGCCGCCATAGCGCCTCCCAATGCATCCACCTCTTTGACTAAATGTCCTTTGCCGATGCCGCCGATAGACGGATTGCACGACATTTGCCCCAAAGTCTCGATGTTGTGGGTCAGCAGCAGGGTTTTTGCCCCCATGCGCGCGCTGGCCAGCGCGGCTTCAGTGCCTGCATGGCCGCCGCCGACTACGATGACGTCAAATTGCTGGGGGAAATCCATGGAAAAAGAGGGGGAAATGGGTCGTTTCAGGAAAGCGAATGATACGGCAAAACCACCCGGCAAAGGAAGCGGGTAACTTAATTTTTAGCGATGTTTCACGTGAAACATCGCTGTTATTTTCCTATACAAAAACGGGAGAAAATCTCGCCCAACAGGTCGTCTGCGTTGAATTCCCCAGTAATCGAACTGAGCGTATTTTGCGCCAGGCGCAGTTCTTCGGCAAAGAATTCCAGCTGCCCCTGTCTTTCACTGGCGGCAATGAGACGCTCTTGCGCCGCCGACAGCGCGCGCACGTGGCGCTCCCGTGCCATGAACACGCCCTCGCCGCCGGGCTGCCAGCCCGCGATGCGCAGGATATGATCGTGCAGAAACGCCATGCCATGCCCATTTTTGGCCGAAAGATAAATTTCCGTTTCCCCGTTGGCCTCGGCTTGGCGCGCCTCATCGCCCGACAGATCAATTTTGTTGAATACTTTCAATACGGGTAGATTTCTGGGTATTTTTTCAAGGATTTCGAGGTCCGGCGCCACCACCCCTTTAGCTGCATCAATCAGCAGCAACGCAAGGTTGGCCTTTTCTATGGCCTCCCAGGTACGGGCAATCCCGATCCGCTCCACTTCGTCCTGGGTCTCGCGCAATCCGGCGGTATCGATAATGTGCAGGGGGATGCCTTCCAGCTCGATGTGTTGCCGGATGGTATCGCGCGTGGTGCCCGGAATTGCGGTGACAATGGCCACCTCCTCCCCCGCCAGCCGATTCAGCAGGCTCGATTTTCCAACATTGGGCTGGCCGATTAAAACGATTTGCAGGCCTTCGCGCAATAGCGCCCCCTGGCGGGCCGTTTTCAATACCTCGTCAAGCCGCGTTTGAATGGCATTCAGCTTGCCAAAAGCATCCGCCCGCTGAAGAAAATCGATTTCCTCCTCGGGAAAATCCAAGGTTGCTTCAACCAGCATGCGCAATTCGATGAGCGCATCGGTTAATGCATGTACCTGTTTGGAGAATTCGCCCTGCAACGAGCGCATCGCGCTTTTCGCCGCAGTTTCGGAGGACGCATCAATCAGGTCTGCGATACTTTCCGCTTGGGCCAAGTCAAGCTTATCGTTTAGAAATGCGCGTTTGCTGAATTCGCCAGGCTCTGCCAGG
>JACQAB010000192.1 GCA_016195205.1 Pseudomonadota bacterium | reverse complement strand
TTAAATTTCTTGCCCGGCAGCTTCAGCGAGGATGAGGCGACGCGGCTCATGAGTTCCTTGGCATTTTTGGCTTCCAGCGAAAGAACCTCAATTTGCCGGGTGATTTCGGCGCGCTGGCCGGCCGTGGCTTTCAGCCAGGCCTGGCGTTCGCTTAAAAGCGCATTCAATCTTTCCTCGCGCACGCCAAAAGTTTTTTGCGCTTCGATCAGGTCTTGCCGTTTTTCCATGATGCTGGCGCGAGTTTCACGCAGCCGGTCCAGATTGGAACTGAGGTCCTGCGCCTTTCCGGCGTAATAGGGCAGGGCGCGGCGCAGCAGGATGGCGCTGCGCAGGTTATCTACCGGGGCTTCGGGACGCAGCATCAGCACTTCGGGCGGCATGCGCGACAGGCGCATCATGGCGGCCAATACGCCGGAAAGCTTTGATTGCTGCTCGCTCAGCGCCTGGCGCTGGGCCTCTTCCTGCTTCTGCAGCTGGTCAAGCTTGGCCTGAAGATCCAGTAGCCGGTCTTCGCTTTCTTTCTCCTCGCGCGTGGCGGCCACCAGCCGGGCGCGCAGGGTATCAAGCTCGTCCTCGGTTTTGCCGGCTTTTTGTTCAAGGCGTTGCGCCTGTTGCTGTTTGGCGGAAAGCTGGTTTTGAATGCGAGCAAGGTCTTCCTTGCTGGTGGCGGCGTGCGCAAACCCTGCCGTGAAAAGAAAAACCGTAAGCAGGCTGAAAAAGCGCGTCATGGGATCAGGCTCTTTCCGGTCATGGCCGCCGGCTGGGGCATCTGCATCAGCTGCAACAGCGTGGGCGCGACGTCGCACAGCCTTCCGCCATTCAGTTTTTTGATGTTTGCCGGGCCGTTGATCAGCACCGCCGGCACCAGGTTAAGCGTATGCGCCGTGTGCGGGCCGTGGGTGCCCTCATCTTCCATGGTTTCGCAATTGCCGTGGTCGGCGGTCAGAAAAATCAGCCCGCCGGTTTTCTTCACGGCTTCTTCCAAACGGCCCAGGCACGTATCCAGCGTTTCCACCGCCTTGATCGCGGCGGAAAGAATGCCCGTATGTCCCACCATGTCGCCATTGGCATAGTTGACGATGATCAGGTCAAACACCTTGCTTTCAATTGCCGCCACCAGCTTGTCGGTTACTTCCGCAGCCGACATCTCAGGCTTCAAATCATAAGTGGCCACTTTGGGCGAGGGGACAAGGATGCGCTCTTCCCCGGCATAGGGTTCTTCGCGCCCGCCGTTGAAGAAGAAGGTGACATGGGCGTATTTCTCGGTTTCAGCGATGCGCAACTGCTTCATGCCGGCCTTGGAAACGATTTCCCCCAGCGTTTGTTCAATTTTCTTGGGCGGAAACATCGTGGTCATGAATTTATTCAACTGGCCGGAATATTCCACCATGCCCAGCGCCGCCGCGAATTTTACCGTTTTGGCGCGGGTGAAGCCGTTGAAGGCCGGATCCAGCAGCGCCAGAAGAATTTCCCGCGCGCGGTCGGCGCGGAAATTGGCCATCAGCACGCCATCGCCGTCTTTCATGCCGGGATAATTATTCAGCGCCACGGGCAGCAGAAATTCGTCGATGACTTTGGCGGCATAGCTTTCATCGATTGCCGCCAGCGCGTTGCTGGCCGGTTTGCCTTCACCGCCGGTGAGGAGGCGATAGGCTTTTTCCACGCGCTCCCATCTTTTGTCGCGGTCCATGGCGTAATAACGGCCGCACAGCGTGGCCAGGCGGAAATTTTTCAAACCAGCAGTTGCTTTCTGGATTTCAGCAATAAAATCTTTCGCGGTTTGGGGTAGCACATCGCGTCCGTCCAGAAGGGCATGCAGGAAAACGGGAATGCCCGCCGCGTCCAGAAGGCGCGCCAGCGCGATAATATGGGTTTGGTGCGAATGCACCCCGCCGGGCGAGGCCAGGCCCATCAGGTGGCAAGCCCGCTTGCTTTCCTTCATCTGGCCGATGAAGTTCTGCAAGGCCGGGTTTTTGGCTAGCTCGCCGCTTTCCACCGCCTTATCAATCATCGGCAGGTCTTGATAAATAATCCGTCCCGCGCCCAGATTCATGTGGCCCACTTCCGAATTGCCCATCTGGCCGTGCGGCAAGCCCACCTGTTCCTCGCTGGCATCCAACAGGCTGTGCGGGCAGTTGGCCATAGTGCGCGTCAGGTTCGGCGTGCGCGCCAGGGCAATGGCGTTGTTGGCCTTGTCGGGGCGATGTCCGAATCCATCGAACACGCAAAGGATAACAGGGCGAGGGCGTTGGTTGTTCATTTTGTCCTAGGTTCGGAGGTTCGGAGTCAAAACTTCGCACCTCCGCACCTTCGAACCCTATTCCCTATGATACGGGTTTCCGGCCGCAATTTCCTGCGCGCGGTAAAGCTGTTCCACCAGCATCACCCGCGCCAGCCGGTGCGGCCAGGTCATTGTGCCAAAACTTAAGGTAAAGTCAGCTTTTTTCAGCAGTTCGGGCGTGTGGCCATCGGTGCCGCCAATCAAGAAAACCAGCGTTTTATGGCTTTGGCGCAGCTTTTGCAGTTTTGCCGCAAATTCGCGGCTTTCCAGCTGTTTGCCCTTTCCGTCCATGGCGATGACATAAGCGCCGGGCGGAATGGCTTTTAGCAGGGCGGCTGATTCTTTTTGCTGCAGCCGTTTGGAGTTGGACTCTTTGATGTCGAATTCCTTTATTTCAACCGGAGCGCGCAGACGCTGTTCATATTCCTTAAGCGCGTCGGACAGCCCCGCGCGTTTCATTTTGCCGATGGCGAGGATGAGGATTTTCATGGAAGTTCCTTTGGTTTTCTGTATGCTAAATCAATATTCTTGCCGGAGGAAACCCCATGTTCAGATCATCCCATTTCTTTGACCCCTTAAGGCGCGTTGCAAAGCGTATCCGCGAAGAAGCAGCCACCGGATTTATGGGCCGCCTACCAACAACGGCCGAACTTCTAGAAGAAACGCGGCGGGACATGGCAGCTTTCGAGGGCCGTTTCCGAAATGCGACTGTCACCGCTCATGGTGGAAAATTTCTTGTCACGTTAGAAGCTTGAGATATCAAAGCTTCTTAAACGTCTCCTGCAGCGGCGGTTCAAGCCCCCACACTTCCTCAAGCCGGTAATAGCTGCGCACTTCGGGGCGGAACAGGTGCACCACCACGTCGCCGCCGTCCACCACCGCCCAGTCGCCCTGCGGCAGGCCTTCCATGCGCACGCCCTTCATGCCCGCGGCGTTCAGCGCCTTTTTCACGTTGTCGGCAAGACCCGCCACCTGGCGCGACGAGCGGCCCGTGGCGATGATCAAAAAATCGGCCAGGGTACTTTGCCCGCGCACATCGACGCATAAAATATTTTCGCCCTTGGCGTCTTCCAGTGCCTTCACCACCTTGTCACGCAGCTTTTCCTGCGCGGGCGTGCTGATGGGCCGGAGCGAGGCTTTCTTCGCCGCGGGTTTTTTCGGCTTAAATACCGGTTTTCTTTTCGGCAAGGCTTTTTTCGGCAGTGTTTTTTTCGCCGCAGCTTTCTTGGATTTTTTAGGAGGTGCTTTACGAACCATTTTTTCTACCTTTTTCCTGACCTGATTTGTGTTGCCGAGGCGCTATGCAGCTGGTTATTGAACAATACCCATTGCCGCTTCTCACCCGTGCCCAGCAGCGCGGCCCTGCGCGGATCAAGGCGCGCATGGGCGAAGCGCTGCGCGGCCTTGCCGCTTGCCGCGCCTGCAAAATAGGGCGGGCGGCGGAAAACAGCAATGTCGGTGTTCTTGAAAATCTCACCCCAGCGCTGCCAGCGCGGAATTTGCAGCAGGTTATCCGCGCCCATCATCCATATAAAACGCGTATGCGGAAAACGCAGCCGCAGCTTCTGCAGCGTATCGGCGGTAAAACGCGTGCCCAACCGGGATTCCAGACCGGTGACGATGATGCGGGGGAAGGGGGCGGCCACTTTTTTCGCCCCCGCAAGCCGCGCGGCAAATGAAGCCATGCCTTGTTCGGGTTTCAGCGGATTTTGCGGGCTTACCAGCCACCACACGAAATGCAGGCGCATTTTTTTCAGCGCCAGCAGGCTGATATGTAGATGCCCTTCATGCGCCGGGTTGAACGAGCCGCCCAGAATTCCCACGCGCAATCCGCGAAATGCCTGGCCGGAAAAAAGATGCACCGGCGATTTCAATCCCGCACCTGTCCGTTGCCGGTGACGATGTATTTATAGCTGGTCAGTTGCGCCGCGCCGATGGGTCCGCGCGCATGCATGCGTCCGGTGGCAATGCCTACCTCTCCGCCGAAGCCGAATTCCCCGCCATCGGCGAATTGGGTTGAGGCGTTGACCATCACAATGGCGCTGTCCAGTTCCTCGGTGAAGCGTTTGGCCGCCGCGGCGTCTTCGGTAATGATGCCGTCGGTATGCGCCGAGCCGTATTGACGAATATGCGCCAGCGCCTCATCCATGCCGTCGATTACGCGCACGGCAAGAATGCTGTCCAAAAATTCACGGCCCCAATCTTCCGGCCGCGCCAGTTTTACGCGCGGATCAAGCTTCCACAGCGCTTCATCCCCGCGCAATTCGCAGCCGGCCTCCAAAAGGTCGCGGATCACCGCCGCGCCCATGGTGTTCACCACCGCGCGGTCGATCAGCAGGCATTCCAGCGCCCCGCAGATGGAGGTGCGGCGCAGCTTGGCATTACGCACCAGCGCCACGGCTTTTTTCCCATCGGCGGCGGGGTGTAGGTAAAGGTGGCAGATGCCTTCATACTGGCGCAGCAATGGAATGCGGCTTTCGGCTTCCACGCGTTCGATCAATTCACGCCCGCCGCGTGGCACGATCACGTCGATCAAGCCGCCCAGCTTCAGCATTGCGCCCACCGCGGCGCGATCAGTGGTGGGAACGAACTGAATGGCGTCTTCCGGCAAACCGCTTTCCCTCAGCGCGTCGCGTAAAACCTGGGCGATGGCGGCGGCGCTTTCAAAACAGTCGGACCCGCTGCGCAGAATAACCGCATTGCCGCCGCGCAGGGTGATCGAGGCCGCCTCGGCCGTAACATTTGGCCGCGATTCATAAATCATTCCAATCACGCCCAGCGGCACCGAAACCCGGCTGATTTTAAGGCCGTTGGGCCGTGTCCATTCTTCCAGCACCTTGCCGATGGGGTCGGGCTGCACCGCCACGGCCTGCAGGCCCTTGGCCATGGCTTCGATGCGGGCGGGGTTCAGCGTCAACCGGTCAACCATTGCCGTGCTTAAATGCCCCTGCGCGCGCGACACGTCTTTGGCGTTGGCGGAGAGAATGGCGTCTTTCTGTTCCAATAATTTACGCGCGGCGGTTTGCAGGCCCTTCGTGCGCGCCTCGGCCCCGGCACGGCCAAGGGTTTGCGAAGCCGCCCGCGCGCGCTTAGCGATGGATGCCAGCTCGTCATCCCAGGATTTGTTTTTCATCATCTCCAGCATATTTTTGCTCTTTTTCTTGTCATCCCGGCCGAGCGTAGCGAGAGCCGGGATCCCATTTTATTTTGTTTCTTGCCAAAAACCAAATGGGATCCCGGATAAGCGCTTCGCGCTTTCCGGGATGACATTAACGGCTTAATACAAGGTTATCGCGGTGGATGAGTTCCGCCCGGCCAGCATAGCCCAGAATTTTCTCAATGTCGTCGCTGCGCTTGCCAAGGATTTGCCTGACCTCGGCGCAGTCATAGGCAATCAGGCCCGAGGCCACGGTTTCTCCGGCCAGCGATTTCACCGCCACGGCGTCGCCGCTGGCAAACTCGCCCTCGCAGGATTTGGCGCCCACGGGCAGCAGGCTTTTGCCCGACAGCAGGGCCTTCAGCGCGCCGTCGTCAATGGTAATGGCGCCTTTCAGCTTCATATGCGCGGCGATCCAGCGTTTGCGCGCCGCCATGGGCGTAATGGAAGCCAGGAACCAGGTGCCGCGCGATTTGCCTTCTTCAAGATCGCGCAGGGGATTTTCCACCAGCCCTTTCACAATCGCCATGCGGCAGCCCGCGGCGGTGGCGATTTTCGCCGCCATGATCTTGGTGCGCATGCCGCCCGAGGCAATGTCTTCGCCCGCGCCGCCGGCCATGGCTTCAATGGCGGGGGTGATTTCTTTTACTTCAGGCACGAATTCGGCCTTCGGGTTGGCTTTCGGATCGGCGGTGTAAAGCCCGTCGATATCGGAAAGCAGAACCAGCGCATCGGCGCTGATCATCTGCGCCAGGCGCGCGGCCAAACGGTCATTGTCGCCGATGCGGATTTCCTCGGTGCTGACCACGTCGTTCTCGTTAATCACCGGCAAAGCGCCCAATTTCAGCATCTGTTCCAGCGCCACGCGGCAGGTCAGGTGGCGAAGGCGGTCTTCGGTGTCGTCCAGCGTTAGCAGTACCTGCGCCACCGGAATGCCATGCGCGCGAAAGGCTTCTTCCCAGGCCTGCATGATTTTGGGCTGGCCCGCGGCGGCGGCGGCCTGTTTTTCTTCCATATGCAGCGCGCGCGAAGTGGTTTTGCGTGACAGCCCGACGAATTCACGCCCCACCGCAATGGCGCCCGAGGTGACGATCAGCACCTCGCGGCCTTTTTTGCGCCAGGCGGCCACCTCAGCCGCCAGCGTGTTCAGCCATTGACGACGCACCGCGCCTTCCGGATCAACCAGAAGCGCGGAGCCGACCTTGATGATGATGCGGCGCGAATTATCCGGCAGCCCACTCATGGCTTTCTTCCTTTTGCTTCCGGGCCTCGGTGATGATTTTCCATACTTCCCATAATAGGGGCTTCACAGCGTCTCCGGTAGCCGCCGAAATGGCGAAAAGGGGCTTGCCTTTGGCGGCTTTCTTCAGCGCGGCCATTTTGGTTTTAATGTCTTCCGGGCTCAGCGCATCGCATTTGTTAAGGCAGACAAGCTCGGGCTTATCGATCAATTCATGGCCATAGGCCTTCAGTTCCGCGCGGATGGTTTTGTAGGAAGCGGCCACATCTTCCTGCGTGCCGTCAATAAGGTGGATCAGGGCACGGCAACGCTCCACATGACCAAGGAACTTGTCGCCAAGCCCATGCCCCTCATGCGCGCCTTCAATCAGGCCGGGAATATCAGCCAGCACGAATTCCGATTCATCCGACAAACGCACCACGCCCAGGCCCGGGGCAAGGGTGGTGAAGGGGTAATCGGCGATTTTCGGCTTCGCGGCGGTGCAGGCCGCCAGGAAAGTTGATTTTCCGGCATTAGGCATGCCGATCAGCCCGGCATCGGCGATCAGCTTCAGGCGCAGGATGATGGTGCGCTCTTCCCCCGGCCAGCCTTTGCCCGCCTTGCGCGGCGACTGGTTAGTGGAACTTTTATAATGCGCGTTGCCAAAGCCGCCATCGCCGCCCTTGGCCAGCACCACGCGCTTGCCCGGTGTGTCCAGATCGGCCAGAAGCAGCTCTTCGCTTTCATCCAGAATTTGCGTGCCCACCGGCACGCGCATGATTACGTCTTTCGCGCCCAAGCCGCTGCGCAGCCGGCCCGCGCCGCCTTCGCCGCTCGAAGCCTTGAAGTGCTGTTGATAGCGGTAGTCGATCAGGGTATTTAGATCATTCGCGGCCTCGGCGATCACATCGCCGCCCTTGCCGCCGTTGCCGCCGTCGGGCCCGCCATATTCAATAAACTTCTCGCGCCGGAAGCTGATGGAGCCCGGACCGCCATTCCCGCTTTTGATGTAAATTTTGGCTTGATCAAGGAATTTCATAACGCCGTCTTTCTGGGCTTTGAAGCCTGCGGCGTTAGCGGTCGCTTAATTCGAGGCGGCTTTCGATGCGTTCGACGCGCGTTTCGAGTTCGGCAAATTTATCCATCGCGTATTTTTCATGCCGCATGAATGCCAGCATGTGGCCATCCATCACCGAAAGCCTGTCGATGATGTCCCGGAAGTAGCCTTTGAACTCCTGATGCTCGGCGCGCAGGCGTTTCAAATGCTCAATAATGACGTTGTCAGGCGTTTCTTGAACCATGATTTATTATAACACATTTTGATGGAAGACGGAGCGATGGATTGGCTTGAAAAATCAAGCTTTTCCGCCCACAGTGACGAACTGCTTGCCGTTCCTGCCTTCGTGGAAGGACACGGGGCCTCCGGTCAGGGCGAACAGCGTGTGATCCTTGCCGATGCCCACGTTCTTGCCGGGGCGGAAGGTGGTGCCGCGCTGGCGCACCAGGATGTTGCCGGGCAGGGCCGTTTCGCTGCCGAACAGCTTTACGCCAAGGCGGCGTCCTTCAGAGTCACGACCATTGCGGGATGAGCCGCCTGCTTTTTTCTGTGCCATGTTACTCCCCTCAAATTAAAACACGCCGTTGCCATTATGACAAACCGGACTCCCCTCCTCTTGAGGGAGGGGTCGGAGGTGGGGTGAAGCGTGAAGCTCTCCCAACCCAACCTTTTACACCGAACCGCAATCCCTTACCCCACCCCTTTATCCCCTCCCTCAAGGGGAGGGGAAATTAGATCTCGCATGAACTACCTGGAATGGTTTAAGCCGCTTTTCCGCCGGTGATGCCGGTGATTTTCAGCACGGTCACGTTCTGGCGATGGCCGTTCTTGCGGCGTGAATTCTGGCGGCGGCGCTTTTTGAAAACGATGATTTTTTCGTTCTTTTCCTGAGCCACCACTTCGGCGCTGACGACCGCGCCCTTGATCAGCGGATTGCCGAACGTAAGGCTCGCGCCCTCGCCGATGGCGATGACTTCGCCCAGCTGAATCGTTTTACCGGCTTCGGCTTCAAGCTTTTCCACCCGGAGCACGTCGCCTGAAGTGACCTTGTATTGCTTGCCGCCTGTTTGAATGACCGCGTACATGTTTTGTATCCCCTGTAACGAGGCCGATTTCATACAGAAAAACAGGGGGGAATGTCAAATTTTTCTTAAATTAACAGCCATTTTCTTGCCATCAGCCAATAAAGATTAGCGTTTTGGCTCAAAACGCGGCACTTTTTGATAGCTGGCTGGAATTTGATTTCTATCCGGAGGCGCAAATTCCAATGCGAGCATGCCGTTATAGCGAGTGCCTCCCAGGGTATGGACGCTAACTTCTTTTGCTTCCAGAGTTGGAAAATCGGCTTTGGCCGCGGCAAATAATTGCCCCACATCCTCAACTGACTCTCCGTAATACCGTCCGCGACGAACGGTGACACGACAAAACTCATGATTGTCTGTGCCGGGGTTGCTTGTCGTTCAGGTCGTGAATTCTTTTACAATGTCCGTGGCTTTATCGTTCGCGCTCATAATATCTCCTTATAGTAGCTGGAATATATTCGGTGGAGACATTAGCATAGCAATCAGGAAAGTATTCTATTTTTTCAGCCCGGAATTTTAACAATTCTTATCGGCAATCTGTGTAGCAAGATTGGCTTTAACCATATTTATAACGCTCTCCCAATCCCCCCGCTGGGGCTGGCGGAACAGGCGCAGGCTGGGATACCACGGGCTGTCCTCGCGGCCCAGCAGCCAGCGCCAGTCAGGGTTGCAGGTCACCAGCACCCATACCGGCACGCCCAGCGCCCCGGCCAAATGCGTCGGCGCGCTGTCGATGGTGATCAGCAAATCAAGCTGCGCCATGAAACCTGCCTGATCGCCGAGATTTTTGATTTTCGGCGCCAGGTCAATAATCCCCCATTTTTCCATCAGCTTCAGGTCAGCTTCCTTGGGCTTGTATTGCAGGCTGTAGAACTGCGCGGGCAGGGCGCGGATGACGGGTTCAAACATCTCCAGCGGCACCGAGCGTTCATGGTCGCGCTTGTGCAGCGGGTTGCCCGCCCAGACCAGGCCGATTTTCTTTTTTCCCTCCAGCTTAAACGCCGGATCATCCGCGCGCGGATTGGGCAGATAGGGCACCTTCGCGGGAATGTTATGCAAGCCAATGCCCAACAGCCCCGGCAAATCCATGGCGCCGCACACGTAATCCACGCCCTCGGGCAGTTCCTTGGCTTCCACGTTCCATGACAACGCGCGGTCGATGCCCGGGGCCTTTTCTACCAGCGGGAAAAGCACCGGCCTTGCGTAATACCAGGTGCGCGCGCCTTTTTCTTTCAGTAGCGGCATGAAGCGCAGCATTTGAATGCTGTCACCAAAGCCCTGTTCCTCATGCACCAGAATGGTTTTGCCCTTCAGGTCACGCCCATCCCACATGGGGCCCTTCAGGCGCATGGCCTTGAATTTTTCCAGCGCATGCCAGCGCCAGCGATAGCGGCGGAAGCCCTCACGCAGCTTGCCCTTGGTCAGCAGCGCCATGGCGCGGTTCCACGGCGCGGCGGTGTTCGAGGGATCAAGCATGAAGCTTTGCGCATAGCTTTCTTCCGCCAGGTCCAGCGCATTGCGTGCCAGGGCGATCGAGCCCAGAAGCATGAAAGCTTCTTCCGTATCCGCGTTCTCGGCCAGTAATCCGCGCAGGATGGCATCGGCTTCTTCCAGCTTGCCCTCCAGCATCACGCTGGCGGCCAGGGCCAGCAGCGCGTTGCAGGCTTCCTCGTCACGGTTTACGAAAAAGCCGTCTTTCTCCAGATAGGCGGTGCTGCTTGGGGCGATGCCCAGCTTGATTTCAGCCACGCGCCGCGCACTGGCAAAAGCGGTGGGAAGATCATTCTGCTCAAACGCGATTTCGTTCAGATTCAGCAGCAGCCCCACATGTGCCGGATGGTGTTTCAACCCTTCTTCGATGCGCCGCCGCGCGCCGCGCGCATCGCCTTTCTTCCATAGCAGCATGCCAAGGTTGTTGTGCGCCAGGGCATGCGCCGGATTGAGCTTCAGGGTTTTTTCATAAGAAGCCTGCGCGGCGTCTTTTTTATTCAGCAGGCGCTGGGCATTGCCAAGATTGTACCAGGCTTCGGCAAAATTGGGGGCCAGCGCCGTGGCGCAGGCCAGGGCGGCCTCGGCTTTTTCATGCTGCCCCGCTTTGTCGAAGGCATTGCCCAGATGGAAATGA
>JACQAB010000170.1 GCA_016195205.1 Pseudomonadota bacterium | reverse complement strand
TCTGGGCTACGTGCCGCAATGGTCGGAACTCAGCGCCTTCCTGCCTGACGAATGGGAAGAGTTGGAAACGCTGGAAGGCAACGAAACCGTGCTGGCCTCGGCGCTGGCCTCCACGTTTTCGGCGACGCTGGAATTGGCCAAGTCGGGCCAGATCGATTTACGGCAGGAGGGGCTTTTTGGCCCCATTTACCTGCGTCCAATCGTTAAAACCGAGGCTGCGGCGGAAAAATTAGGTGAATAAAATGTTATTTAGTTTCATGAAAATTGGTTAAAGTGGATCAGATTTCGAATTCTATTTAATGGGAGGATTATATGGCTGTTAAAATAGAAGAATTACCTTTGTCTCCTGGTCGAACATTTTACGTCGTGCATCTTGCTCCAGGGCGCAAGCAAGTTGTGGAAGAAGCCACTGATGGTAATGGGCACTCAGCATGGCATCATCATGGGCCTGTTCGCACAAATGCCGCAGCCAGAAAACTTGGGCGTAATGCAGTAAGAAAAGGCGCCGAAGCTGATCAGTGTGGATTGGCTTGAAACTCTGAAAAGCTTGTAAACAAGGGCTATTTGTGTAAAATCGGCCCATGGTCAAGAAAAAACAACAGCCTAGCGCGGAAAACTTTAATCACGCTAAACGCTTGTGTGAGGCTATTATTCTTGCCTCCACGCAGCCCGTGACGAACGACTTGCTGGAAGAAAAAGTGGGCACCGATGATTTGGTCGCGGCCGTCATGGAACAGCTGCGCAAGGATTATCAGGGCAGGGGCGTGGAACTGGTTCAGGTGGCGGGAGGCTGGATGTTCCGCACCGCGCCCGACTTGGCCCCGGCCATCAACATCGCTGTGCAGGTGAAGCGCAAGCTGCCGCGCGTGGCGGCCGAAACCATGGCCATCATCGCCTATCACCAGCCTGTCACCCGCGCCGAAATTGAAAGCATCCGCGGCGTGGCCACCGCGCGCGAAACACTGGATGCGCTGATGGAGTTGGGCTGGGTCCGCCCCGGCAAGCGGCGCGAAACGCCCGGCAAACCCCTTACCTGGATCACGACTGACGCCTTCCTGCGCCATTTTGGCCTGGCATCGTTGAAAGATTTGCCCGGCGTGCAGGAGTTGCGCGAGGCAGGGCTGCTGGATTCCCGCCCGCTGCTGGGTGGCTTCAGCAGCGAGGATGCTGAAAACGCGGCGGCCGTGGACGAGGGCGAAGAGCCGGAAAGCCTGGAATACCTTCCCGACACGCTGGACGAGGAAGAAGAATCAAAAGCCAGTGCGGGGTAAATGCTGTGCAACTCGCCGGGCGATGCTGGGGTAAAGCGCGGCAAAACGTCTTTCGGCCGGCCTGCTTCTTTCGACGGCGCGGCGTTCGCGGGCGTCAGCGCAAAGAAGGGCAAGACTTTCGGCTATACTTCCAAAATCCGCGGCAGCACGGCGGTGAACATCTGCCGGACTATACGCGCACCACGGATAAACAATAGCCCCCCATGTTTTCCGCCATGTTTGGGACCATCTCTCTGCTAAAGTTGATTTTGCCATATGCACTCCTTTTGATTATCTGCAGACAGGATAAACCAGCCACAAAACGAATAAAAGGCGGTTTCGAGACGCGGCAGATTCACTAATTTCCCCTCCCCTTGAGGGAGGGGATAAAGGGGTGGGGTCAGAGGGTTGCGGCGCACTGTAATTTTTGACAATTTGAGAAATGTCACGCTCCACCCCACCCCCGGCCCCTCCCTCAAGGGGAGGGGAGAAAAATTAATACAACTCGCCTATAACTAACCCATGCTCCATTCCATCACCCTTGTCGGATACGCGGCGCGGCCGCTTACGTCGAATGACGTCGACCAGGCCGTTTCCCTGCTGGCCAAGGCGCGCCTTCCCATCAACGGCCGGGAAGAGCTTTCGCCCAATGAGGCCCATGACATCTTCATGGAAGGCGATGCCGAAGCCGCGAAGGAATGCCTTGCCGGTTGGGCGCTCGAGCAGAAGCTTGATCTGTTCATTCAGCCTTATCAGGGCCGCCGCAAGAAGGCGCTGCTGGCCGATATGGAATCCACCATCATCAAGCAGGAAATGCTGGATGAACTGGCCGAACGCGCCGGCGTGGGCGAGAAGGTGAAAGAAATCACCCGCCGCTCGATGAACGGCGAGGTGGATTTCAAAGAGGCGCTGATCGAACGCCTGGCGTTGCTGAAGGGCGTAAATGCTGGTGTGGTTCAAGAACTGGTGGCAAAAATCATCTATATGCCCGGCGCGAAAGAGCTGGTGGGCACCCTGCGCCGCTTTGGCGTGCGTACCGTGCTGGTTTCCGGCGGATTTACCGTGTTTACCGCGCCCGTGGCCAAAAGGCTGGGCTTTGACGAGCATTACGGCAACATCCTCGGCATTCACGCCGGGGTGTTTACCGGCCTGCCTATCGACCCGATCCTTACCCGCGAAACCAAGCTGGCCAAGCTGAAGGAACTGGGACGTCAGGTGAAGGGAACCGAGCAGGATGTGTGCGCCGTGGGCGACGGCGCGAACGACCTGCTCATGATCATGGCGGCGGGTATGGGCGTGGCCTATCACGGCAAGCCCGTGGTGGCGGAAAAAGCGCCTTTCGCCATTCGCTTTGCCGATCTGCGCGCGGTATTGTTCGCGATGGGCTATCGCAAGGCGGAGATTGGCTCGTAAATTCCCCCTCCC
>JACQAB010000169.1 GCA_016195205.1 Pseudomonadota bacterium | reverse complement strand
GGGACTAGGGACTAGGGACTAGAAAGGAACTGATCCCCAGTCCCTGATCTCAAATCCCTATCTTTAACGCCGTCCAGCCGAGGCCTGTATGCCAGAGGGAAGCGTGGAAAGGTCTTCCTCTTCGCCTTCCTGGCCGCCTTGGTTTTGGCCTTCGGCGACCGTTTCCATGGTCACCGGACCACTGCGCAGGTTGTTCAGCGGCGTTGTTTGCGCCCCACCCCCCTGCTGGCCCATATCGCCCATGCTGTTATAGAAGCTGTTGCCCTGCTGCTGGCCGCCCTGGCCCTGACCCTGCTGCTGCCCTATGGGCGGCTGCATGCCAGGTTGCATGGGCTGCTGAGGCATGTAGCCGGGCTGCTGGGCGCGTACCTGCTGTTCCGCGGCGGCAGCCTCGTTAATGGCCTCGATAATGCGGAAGTAATGCTCAGCATGCTGCAGATAGTTTTCGGCCAGCACGCGGTCACCCGAAGAAAGGGCGTCCTTGGCGAGGCCGAGGTACTTCTCATGAACCTGGAAGGCATTGCCGCGCACGCGGATTTCCGGCCCATTGCTGTCAAAAATCTGATTGCGCAACTGCATCGCCGAACGGGGGCGACTTTGCGAATGCTGGGAATGCTGTGAGGGATGCCCATGCCCGTGTCCGTGGGAATGGGGATGGCCACCGCCGTTACGACGTGGACGGCGATTTCCTTGGCCTGGTCTCATGGTGTCCTCTTCTTCGTTGTGTTGTCTGTTTTCCAACCAACCGGGATGCTTTTAAATGCTGGCGCATCACACGGAACATGGGCGGCGCTTTAGCCAACCCTTTCGCCGTTCAAACGGCTTAACCAGCGCCATACTAAGGGGAAGACCCTCGAAGGCCAAGTAATTTTTCCGAAGCTTTTTAACCGGCACAGGCGCATTTTTTGCCAGTTTTACGGGGTTTTTTCGTCAATTCATTTGTGCTGCGAGATTAACCAAAGAATCCCGGTGTGGCCTTTAAGACCCACAGCATTCCTATATAGAGCAGCATGGCGCAAACGCCGACGGTAAAGCCTAGGCTTCCCGCGCGCTGCGCATCCATGTTGACCTTGTCATTCAGCCGCGAAAGGCTGCGCAAATGCGCGGCGGCGGCGAAGCGCAGCGCGACATCGATAAACAGGAACGAAAATCCGCACACCAGCCCATCCAGCATGAAGGCTGCCGGGGGAAAAATCGCGTGGGCCAGGCTGGCGCGCACGCCGCTGATCATCACGCCATAATACGCGATGCCCAGAAGCAGCAAAGAAAATCCCGCGGCGCTGGCGCGCACCATGAAGGTGCTTTCTTGCGCCGATCGGTTCAGCAGCCTTTCCATGCGTTCGAACACGCTGACCGAAAAACCGATGGGATAAAGGCGGCGGAAGCCGGTTACCACGTCTTCGCCACGTTGCATCAGGGCGAAAAGATCGCGCATGGCGCGAAATTTGAAGGCCCGGTCCAGCGGGCTGGAGCCGGGTTTTTTCTCGATCTCTTCCAGCATTTTTTCAAAAATCGGATCGAAGAACGGCGGAATGTCGCGGATCGATCCCCGCTCACCCAGAATGGTGACATGCATGGGCTTGCCGTCGATGCGCAGGCGCGCCTCGGCCAAAGGAAGCTGGACAGTATAGGGGAGGATGGCCGTCTTGTCTTTTCCTTCCTGCGCCGTTTCCATTTGGATATGCGCCACGCGCACCAGCATTTTAAAGCCGTTGCGGTCAACGGCGCGGCGCAGCCCGCTGGGCAATTCGGTGCTCCCGATCACCTTGAAATCGCAATGCACAGTGGGAAGAGCCCGTTCTTCCATGGTGAATTTGCCATGCCCGCCGCAGGTTTGGCAGGCGCTGCTTCCCTTGCCCTGGCAGGTCGGGCAGCCCACTTGTCTTTTTCCAAAACAAATACGGCAAGGCACGCGCATATTGCCGTTGCATACCGGGCAACGCTGTTGCGTGGTGACGGGCACCGTGCCCTGGCCATGACATTGATAGCAGGTCTGCTCTTCTTCGATCACACCCGTACCATGGCAAAGATGGCAGCTTTGCCGGGTCGAGGCCGGATTGTTTCCACTTCCTTGGCAATGCTGACACACCTCTTGTCCCGAGCCGTGGCACATTTCACACGGCACAAAGCCGGTACTGTTGCAGGTTTGGCATTTCTGCGAGTTGGTTCCGTGGCAGGTTTCGCAAACCTCGGTGGCGCTGAACAACTGGGCCATGGTTTCCAGCGTGACGTCGGCCTGCTGCATGCCGAAGCCCTGGCCGGGCGCGACTTTAAACTGTTCCACCGTTTCATTGATCCAGCGCGAGGTTTCGGAAAGCTTGACACGGAATTCATCGACCCGCGCCGCCATTTCCTGGGCCGAACCCAGATGCACCACGGCGCTGGGATTCTTTTTCACCCGGGGCGGTCCGGGATAACGCTGCTTTTTAAACGACACATCCAGTATCAGATGCATTTCGGCGCGCAACGTAAGTTCTTTTTCCTCGGTGCCCAGAAGTTCAATCTGGCCCGGCTCAATGCCATTGCCTTCGATTAGGGCGTAAAGTTTCTGCAGGGCTTTGTCGGTGAGGGGGTGGGCTTCGGTCATCGCGTGCGCCCTGCGGTGGGGGATGGCGCCACAAAATCGGGCAAGGGGATCAGCACCGGCTTGGCGGTGCGGACTTTCTGCATGGAAGGCTTGGCATAGACCTGCTTGCTGACTTCCACCAGCAGCACCCCCGCCAAAGCGGGCAGGAACCTTGCGCCATTACGCTCAATCCACTCGGCCGAGGGCCCCAGCAGCCGGTACAGGAACGGCGGGACGAACAAAGCGCGGGCATGGCGCTCCACCTGAAAGCGGTTATCGGCCAGCAAGCGACGAATATGCCCGTGCGAAAAAGAAAAACCCGAACCAAAGGGAATTTTTGACGACATGTTCCAGAACCCGCCGCGATGCGGCACCACCACCACCATTCGTCCGCTCCCGGCCAGCACGCGCCAGGATTCTTCCAACAGCGCTTTCAAATGCTGGGTGTTCTCCAGCGTGTGAACCAGCAAAATCCGGTCGATGCTGTTCTCGGCCAAGGGCAGCGTGGTTTCTTCGGTCAGCGCCGTGGCAT
>JACQAB010000173.1 GCA_016195205.1 Pseudomonadota bacterium | reverse complement strand
CCAGAAGGTGAGCCAGCAAGACGTCATCCGCCAGCTGGTAACGCTGCAATACCAGCGCAATGACGTAAGCTTCGGGCGCGGGCTGTTCCGCGTGCGCGGCGACGTGCTGGAAGTTTTTCCCTCGCATCTGGAAGACCGCGCGTGGCGCTTTTCCTTCTTCGGCGACGAGGTGGAAAGCATCACCGAGGCCGATCCCCTCACCGGCGAAAAAATCGCCGCGCTGGAGGTGGTGAAAATTTATGCCAACAGCCACTATGTCACGCCCAAACCCACGCTGAATCAGGCGGTGCAACAGATCAAGATCGAACTTAAGGATCAGCTTCAGGTGTTTCGCGCCAACAGCAAGCTGCTGGAAGCGCAGCGCTTGGAAGAGCGCACGAATTTCGATCTGGACATGATGGTGGCGATGGGCAGCTGCAGCGGCATCGAAAACTATTCGCGTTATTTAACGGGCCGCAAACCGGGCGAGCCGCCGCCCACGTTGTTCGAATACCTGCCATCGAACGCGCTGCTTATTCTGGATGAAAGCCACGCCATGGTGCCGCAGCTTTCTGCCATGTATAAGGGCGATTATTCGCGCAAAAGCACGCTGGCCGAATATGGCTTTCGCCTGCCGTCCTGCGTCGATAACCGTCCGCTGAAATTCGAGGAATGGAATCTGATGCGCCCGCAAACGGTGTATGTGTCGGCCACGCCCGGCCCGTGGGAGTTGGAACGCACCGGCGGCGTTTTCACCGAGCAGGTGGTGCGGCCCACCGGCTTGACCGATCCGCAAGTCATCGTGCGGCCCACCGCCACCCAGGTGGATGATCTGCTGGCCGAATGCAAATCGATGGCGGCCAAAGGCCTGCGCGTGCTGGTCACCACGCTGACTAAAAAAATGGCCGAAGCCCTTTCCGAATATATGAGCGAGGCGGGGCTGAAGGTCCGCTACATCCATTCAGATGTCGAAACGCTGGAGCGCATCGAAATCATCCGCGACCTGCGCATGGGCGTTTATGACGTGCTGGTGGGCATCAACCTGCTGCGCGAAGGCCTGGATATTCCCGAATGCGGCCTTGTAGCCATTCTAG
This sequence comes from Pseudomonadota bacterium, assembly GCA_016195205.1. Classification (GTDB taxonomy): domain Bacteria; phylum Pseudomonadota; class Alphaproteobacteria; order UBA9219; family RGZA01; genus JACQAB01. The sequence continues at coordinate 5,852 of JACQAB010000173.1, read as the reverse complement.
ATGCGGATAAAGAAGGTTATCTGCGCTCGCGCATCTCGCTCATTCAAACCATGGGCCGCGCCGCGCGTAATATCGAAGGGCGCGTCATTCTTTATGCCGACAGCGTCACGCAAAGCATGAAAGCGGCCATGGATGAAACCAGCCGCCGCCGCGAGAAGCAGGAAGCCTGGAACAAGGCGCATGGCATCACGCCGGAAAGCATCAAATCAAAAATCAACGACGTGCTGCGCTCGGTCTACGAGGCCGATCATTACACCGTGAAAGTCGACGAAATCACTTATGAAGGCAAGGATTTAAAAACGCATATCTTCGAATTGGAAGAAAAGATGAAAGCCGCGGCGGGCGATCTGGAATTCGAGGAAGCCGCGCGCCTGCGCGATCAAATCCGCCGGTTGGAGGTGAAAGAGCTTGGCCTGGATCCTGACACGATGCGGCCACGGCTGCCGTCTTCCCGCAGGCAGTAATGTTGCCGCTTTCCGCCAAACCTGTTTAAATAACTCCCATGCCTTGGCTTTTTTTCACGATTCTCGGCGCCTTCGTGGCTTATGGAATTCACCACATGTCGCGCGAAGCGCGGCGGATGGACGGAGGAGAAAAACCCTCTTTTTTCGGGCCCAAAGCCGCTTCCACCAGCAAAAATCTTCCGGCGACGGAAATGGCGCAATGTACGACCTGCCAGGCCTATGTTATTAAAAATGCCGTGCATTGCGGGCGTGAAAATTGTCCCTACCCCTCGCCGCAGGAAAAAGCATGACGCAGAATTCTTCTCTCATGCTGAAACTGGAACAGGGCCTTGAGCCCGCCGCGCCGCTGCTGCTGGATTCTCCGCATAGCGGTCGTTTTTATCCGGATGATTTCCGCTTCATCTGCCCGCAGGCCTGGCTGCGGCAGACGGAAGACGCCTTGGTAGATGAGCTGTTCGCTTCCGCGCCCAAACAGGGCATCACTTTTCTGCACGCGTTGTTCGCGCGCAGCTATATCGATCCCAATCGCGCTGAAAATGACATCGACCCGCGCATGCTGGACGGCGCGTGGCCAGCGCCGCTGGCGCCGACCGAACGCTCGCTGGCGGGCCACGGGTTGATCCGCCATCTGTGCCGCGGCGCGCCGGTGTATGCCGGGAAACTTTCAATAGAAGAGGTAAAACGCCGCATCGAAACCTGTTATCGGCCATACCATGCCACGTTAGAAAAATCTCTTGGGGAACTAAAAAATCACTTCGGCACGGTATGGCACATTAATTGCCATTCCATGCCTTCGGCGCTGCATCACACGGCGGCGCTCACGCCACTCCATCCGCAGGCTGATTTTATTTTGGGCGACCGCGACGGCAGTTCCTGCGAAAAAGTCTTTACCGCCTTTGCGGCGCAAACCTTGCGCGCGCTGGGCTATTGCGTGGCGCTGAATGACCCGTATAAGGGCGTGGAAGTCATCGCGCGTTACGGCAAACCGGGGCAGGGCGTGCACAGCCTGCAGCTTGAAGTGAACCGTGCGTTGTATATGGATGAAAAAACGCTTCAGCCCTCGGCCGGGTTCGAAAAACTTCGCCACAGCCTTGAGCATCTGATAAGTGAACTGCGCGGCTGGGTTATCCAGCGCGCCGGGTTACAGAGACTCGCTGCCGAATAAAGACATGTCATCCCGGAAGCCGCGAAGCGGCTATCCGGGATCCCATTTTATTCCTGTTTCTGGAAAACAAATGGGATCCCGGCTCGCGTTCCCTCCGCTTTCGCGGAGGTCACTTGCCCGGGATGACAAGGATAAATAATCAATAATGCCCGGTATTGCCCGTGGGCTTATTGGTGTCGCCGCCCGGCACGGAAGGCCGGCCAAGGTTGCCCAGCAATTGCTGCATCAATGAAACTTCCTTGCCATAGGTGGGCGTTTTGTCTGGATTGGGCTCGATGTTTTCGGCGTATTTCAGCCCGCCGCGGCTGATCTTCGCCACCTTGCCTTCGGGCGTGAACTGAATGGCCACCAGTTTTTGCTGGGTGATCTCGGGGTCGAAAAAAGAGGTTTGCTCGGTGTTCTGGCCGATGTAATACCAGATCTTGTCGTCGAAGGTGGAGGTCTGCGTGGGCGAGCCCAGAATTTTGGTCACGTCCTCGCGAGTGGTTTCGCCGATCTTAATCTGGCGGATCTGCTCTTCTTCCAGAAGATTGCCGCGCTTGTTCAGCACCGGCGCGCAGGCGGCAAGACTGGCGGCGGTTAGAACGGCAAGGGCGAGGGGAAGCAAACGCATGGTTGGCGCATTCTAGGGAGTGACTTCATTGATGAAAAGCCTTTTTCACAAGCCATCCCCGGTGGACCGGCGCAAGGTGGCCGTGCTTTATGGCGCGGTGATGGCCCGGGCGCGCCAGCCCCTGTTTTTCGAAAAACTGCGCCTGCCCGACACCTTTGAAAGCCGGTTTGAGCTGTTGGCTCTGCATATGTTTCTGGTTCTGGCCCGGCTGAAGTGGGAAGGGACCGCGGCGCGTGAACTGATGCGCGCCCTGACCGAATATATGGTCGATGATCTTGACCGCGCCATGCGCGAAATGGGCATCGGCGATGTCGGCGTGGCCAAGCGCATGAAAAAACTGGTCTCGGGTTTTTACGGGCGGGTGCTGGCCTATGAAAAGGCGCTGCGCGCGGAAGATGAAAAGGAAATCCTGCGCGCGCTTGACCGCAACCTGTTCGCCGCCATGGATACCAACCTTCCGCGCCTGCATGCGATGCGCGCCTATCTGCTGGAGCAGCAGGCCGCGCTGGCGGCCCGCCCGCTTGCCGCGTTTCTGGAAGGCGAGGCGGTTTTCTAAATCCGCGGCTTGTCAGCGGGCTTTTTGCTTCTTATGTTGGGGCCATGAAAGAAGATCCTTCCGGCACACACGAATTTTCACGGCTTTTCCCGGTGGACAAGCTGCGTGACCGGCCGGTGCATGAAAGCATCGAAGCCACTGAGGAAGAGTGCGAGGCCCTCAGCCGCCGCCTGAACCTGGTGGCGCTTAAAAACTTTGAGGCTGATCTTGACCTGCAGCGCGAGCATTCCGGCGATGTGGTGCAAGTCAGTGGCAATTTCCGCGCCGGCATCGTGCAAACCTGCGTGGTGACGCTGGAACCCTTCGAAACCGACGTTTCGGAATCTTTTAAGGCCTATTTCGCCCGCCCCGCGCCCGCGCCCGAGGGCCCCGACCTGCCGGTGGAGGACGAACGCGCGCCCGAGCCCATTCCCGCCAGCGGCGAGATTGATTTGGGCGAACTGGCCGCACAGCACCTTTCCCTGGCCCTGGATCCCTATCCGCGCAAGCCTGGCGCCGTTTTTAAACCGCCGCCCGGCATCAAAGCCGAAGGCGAAAAACCCAATCCTTTTGCTGTTCTGGCCGATTTTCGTGGTAAGAAAAAATAACTTATCCGCGAGGATCGGCGCTGACAGGTTTTTTCCGCTCAGGCGCCCAAAGAGGTCTTTCCAGCACATGAGTTAAATGTTGAGTGTAGGGTCTCCGGAGGTTGCCAAGATGGATGAAATAGGTCTCGGGTGCGGGACCGTATTCATCCCTCCAAAAACAAGAAATATGCCCGGTTGGAATTTCAAGCACGCCAGCTTCACGGTTGAGCGTGGCATAAGGCTGTTTACCTCCAGCGAGGGAACGAGGATGCGGCCGCTTTTTGCCGTCACGAACAATTTCACCATCTTCATCGCGCAAGGCGCGATGAACAGGAACCTGCGATGTTGGCCCGTCCAGCAATGGAAGATCGACAAAAAAGCAATGTTCACCGCCCTCGTTGGGATCGTGCATGGGAAAGGCCAGGATGCCTGCTTCTCTATCTACGGTGGCATATTCAACTATGGAATCGGTACATTTCCCCTCGCGCCTGGTTTTTGGCAGGCCTTTGGCATCGCGGATAATCGTGCCGCGCTCATCGACGAGTGCGGGGTGAAGTAAAATCGAGTATTTTAAACTGGATAATGAGCTCATTTTTTTGCCTATACGGTTAATAAATAAAGGAAAGACGGGATGTTAAAAAATACCGACAAGCTGCGCAAGCGCAAAATGACAGATTACCTTGCAATTACCCTTGCTTTTCGCTAACAAACAGGCCGCATTAGACATGGAAGGTTAAAATGGCGGTTCCAAAAAGAAAAACCAGCAAATCGGCGCGCAACATGCGCCGCTCGCATCACGCTTTGAAAGCGGAGCGTTCGGCTGAATGCCCCAACTGCGGCGAAGCCCGCCGCCCGCACCATATCTGCCGCCACTGCGGCTTTTATGATGGCCGTCAGGTCCATACCGAAAAAACGGAAACGGCGGCTTAGAATATTCCCCTCCCCTTGAGGGAGGGGATAAAGGGGTGGGGTCAGAAGGTTGCGGCATGCTGTAACTTCCGACGGTTTGAGAAATATCACGCTCCACCCCACCCTCGGCCCCTCCCTCAAGGGGAGGGGAGTGGAATTTGCAAATCTTTCCCTGCGCAGTTCAATGAATCGTATCTCTCTTGTCTTCATTGCCTAGGAGAGCGAAGCTAACCGCCATGAATTCTTCCATTGCCATAGCTCTTGATGCCATGGGCGGCGACCACGCCCCCGCGATGGTGATTGCCGGCGCCTTGCTGGCCTTGCGCAAGGATCCCACCCTTGTTTTCCATATTTATGGCGACGAAACGCGCCTGCGCCCGCTGATGGAACGGCATCCCTCGTTGCAATCGGCCATTATTCACCACACGCCCGATGTGGTCCCCGGCGACATGAAGCCTTCGGTGGCGTTGCGGCAAGGGCGGCAATCTTCCATGCGCATGGCCATCGACAGCGTCAAGGACGGCACCACCCAGGGCATGGTCAGCGCCGGAAATACCGGTGCGCTGATGGCCATTTCCAAATTCGTGCTGGGCCTTCTGCCGGGGATCGACCGGCCGGCCATCACTTCCATGCTGCCTACCTCGAATGCGCGCTGCGTGATGCTGGATCTGGGAGCCAATCTGGAATGCGGCCCGGATAATCTGGTGCAGTTTGCCATTATGGGCGCGCTGATTGCGCGTATTGAGCTGGGCATCGAGGCGCCGCGCGTGGGACTTTTGAATATTGGCAGCGAAGAAATGAAAGGCCATGACGAAATCCGTGCCGCGGCCTCCATTTTGCGCGATACGCCCATTCCCGGCCGTTTCATCGGCTATGTGGAAGCCGATGAAGTGCCCTTCGGCCGCGTCGATGTGGTAGTGACCGACGGCTTCACCGGCAACATCGCCCTGAAAACCCTGGAAGGAACGGCCAAGCTTGCCGCCAGTTTCCTGCGCCAGGCCATGCATGACTCCATGCTGGCCAAGCTGGGCGCCATGCTGGCCAGCGGCGCTTTCAGCAAGCTTCGAACCCGGCTCGACCCGCGTGCCTATAACGGCGCCATGTTGGCCGGCTTGCGCGGCGTATGTGTGAAAAGCCACGGCGGGGCCGATGCCCGGGCCTTCGCCAACGCCATTCTGGTGGCGGCGCAACTGATCGAAGGCGGGTTGAACAACCGCATCCGCGAAGAATTCGCGCGGCTTTACGGCGTGCCGGGCAACAGCAATGGCGTTCCCGATCAGGTTGAATCATGAGCGTTATCCGTTCACGCATCGCCGGAGTGGGCGCGGCCCTTCCGAAAAAAATTCTCACCAATGCCGAGGTCGCCAAAAAAGTTGATACCTCGCATGAATGGATCTTGCAGCGTACCGGCATCTCCCAGCGTTATGTGGCCGGGGAAGATGAAAAAACGTCTGATCTGGCCCTGCACGCCGCCAGCGCGGCCTTGGCCCATGCCAAAGTGGGCGTGGAGGAAGTTGACGCCATCATTCTGGCCACCACCACGCCCGATGAAGTGTTTCCCTCCACCGCCACGCGCGTG
>JACQAB010000172.1 GCA_016195205.1 Pseudomonadota bacterium | reverse complement strand
CCGCTGAAGCTTACCAAACCCGCCGATGGCACCGAACGCGAAAGAGTGAGGGCATAAAATGGCCGTACCGTTAAGACAGCAAGTTGACGTTGGCGCCTATGTCGCCGGACAGCACTTCAAGGCCTTCCTGAAGGGCCAGAAAACCGCGCGGTATCCGCTGGTGCTGATGCTGGAGCCGTTGTTCCGCTGTAACCTGGCCTGCGCCGGCTGCGGCAAGATTGATTACCCCGATGCCATTTTGAATCAACGTCTCAGCGTGAAAGACGCCCTGGCCGCGGTGGATGAGTGTGGCGCGCCGGTGGTTTCCATCGCCGGTGGCGAGCCTTTGCTGCACAAGGATTGCGCGGCCATTGCCCGCGGCATCGTGGAACGCAAGAAATATGTCTATCTCTGCACCAACGCGCTGTTGATGGAAAAGAAGATGGACCAGTACATGGAATTCGCGGGCAATCCGTATTTCACCTGGTCGGTGCATCTGGACGGCAGCAAGGACGAACACGACAAGTCGGTCTGCCAGCAGGGCGTTTATGTGAAGGCCGTGGAAGCAATCAAGAAAGCCAAGCTGGCCGGCTTCCGCTGCAACATTAACTGCACGCTGTTTCAGGGCACCAATCCCGAGCGCGTCGCCCAGTTCTTCGACGACGTCATGGAAATGGGCGTGGACGGCATGACCGTTTCCCCCGGCTATGCCTATGAACGCGCGCCGGACCAGGAACACTTCCTGAATCGCCGCGCCACGAAAGAACTGTTCCGCGGCATCTTCCGCTTGGGCGAGAAAAGCCAGGGCCAGGCCAAGCAAAAGTGGCGCTTCAGCCAAAGCGGGCTTTACATGGATTTTCTTGCCGGCAATCAAGAATATCACTGCACGCCCTGGGGCAACCCCACGCGCAACGTGTTTGGCTGGCAGCGGCCTTGCTATCTGGTCGGCGAGGGCTATGCCAAGACATTCAAGGAACTGATGGAAGATACCGGCTGGGATCAATATGGCACCGGCAATTACGAAAAATGCGCCGACTGCATGGTACATTCCGGTTACGAGGCCACGGCGGTGATGGATGCGGTGAAAAACCCGCTGAAAGCTTTAGCAGTCTCACTGCGCGGTCCGAAAACGGAAGGCGAAATGGCGCCGGAAATTTCGCTGGCCAACCAGCGCCCGGCCGAATTCGTGTTCAAAGCGCATGTTGAGCACGAACTGGCCCGCATCGAAACCGACGCCAAGGCGAAAAAAGCCGCCATGGGCGCGCGCGAAGCGGCGGAATAAACAAGGGTTTAGGCCGGTTAAAGCCTGATTAAGCCATTTCAGATAGCATGAGCTTCATGTCCAGAACCGGCGAATTGCTGAAAAATATCTTCCATCTGTTTGCACATCATGATGCGCCGGGCAAAATCGCGCGCGTCGACAAAGACCCCGAAAAAGTCGGCGAGGGAAAAGAACGCCAAAGCGGCGGCGGGGGAACTAACAGTGGCGGTGCCAAGATGGTTGCGCATAAAGGCGGCCCCAGTCCCTTCAGTGAAACGGGCGGCGGCGGGTTCTAATACTGCGAAAGCATCGGCAGGATGAGCGGAATGGCGGCTTGCAAATTCTTCAGCGCCAGCCCGGTGTTCTTCGACAAACGTATCATGGCGGGCAGTTGCGCCGGATTTTTCAGCAGGCCCAGCAGCGCCACCCCCACATTCACCGAACCGTTTTCATTAATGCTGGCCAGCACGGCGGTGGGAAAAATCTCGTCCACCGTGTCGCTCACGCCGCGTAAAACCGCGAAACGGACGGAATGACGCGCGGCCGCCTCGGCCACCACATGGCTTTCCATATCCACGATCAGGCAGCCGGTGCGGTCGAACAGGGGTTTTTTCTCGGCGGGCGTGGCCACCAGAGTCGTGCTGCCATAGACGCTGCCTTTTCTGGCTTGCGGCAAGCCGCGCACCAGAAGCGAGGTAAGTTTTTCATCGCATTTCCACATTTTTCCATCGGCGGCCATCACGCGGTCGCCGATGATCAGGTGCCTGGGGGTGGTGCCGGGACTGAGGCCGCCCGAGATGCCGAAGCTAAGCAGCGCAGTGGCGCCTTTTTTTATCAGGGCTTCCAGTTTTTGGCGCGCCACGTCTTCGCGCGCGCCGCTGCATTCCACCAGCGGGGTAAGCAGCCGCGCCACCTTCGCTTCCGTTTCAAATCCGCACAGGATGCCGAGCATGTCAGGGACCGGGGGCCAGAGATCAGGGATCAGATAAAATTAAAAATAAGGCTTCATTCCGGCGAAAGCCGGAATCCAGCTTTTTAATGCAAAGATAAGGGGGAGAATGGTGGGTGCAGTAGGGATTGAACCTACGGCCCCTGCCGTGTGAAGGCAGTGCTCTCCCGCTGAGCTATGCACCCGTGAAAGACTTGTGTAATGGAGCCCGCAGGTTGTTGCAAGCGAGTTATCACGCCCTCGCCTCCGCCGTCACGCTGGCGCTGTCGCGGCGGCGGGCGATGCGCAGCCTGGCCACGCGGTTACGCTTGCGGCCCAGCACCTCGAACCAATAGCGGCCCAGAATAAAACGCTCGCCCGGTTCGGGAATATGCTCGGCAATATGGATGACCAGGCCCGCCACGGTGGTGGCGTGCTCATCGGGCAGTTCCCAGCCGGTTTCGCGATTGAATTCACGCACCGGAAAGCGTCCATCCAGGATGATCGATCCGTCGGGCTGGGGCTTGGGCACATTAATGGCGTTGTATTGCCCGCGGTCATAATGGCCAACGATTTCTTCCAGAATATCGGCCAGCGTCAGCATGCCCTGCAGCACGCCGTATTCATCCACCACGAAAGCCAGGTTCAGCCGCTGGCGGCGAAAGGCCTTCAGCTGTTCCAGCAGGCCCGTGCCATCCGGAATAAACCAGGGCGGCGTGACGATGTTGGCGATATCCACTTTCGTGCTGTCGCCGCCATGGGTGGTCATTTCGGCCAGCAGCTTGCGCACGTCGATCACGCCCACGATGTCTTCCGGCGTTTTGCTCCACAGCGGCACCAGGCTGTGGCGGCAATCCAGCAGGTCGCGCACCATTTTCTCGCTGGGCTGGGCATAGGGCAGGCTGACCATGTCGCGCCGGTGCAGCATCACATCGGCCACCGCCATATCGGACAGATCGACGATGGCGTGCAGCATGCCGGCGGCCTGGTGCTCTTTGTCCAGAAGACGGGCGTGCATGTCGATCATGCCGCGCAGCTCCTGCTCGGCGGCTTTATGGGTCAGCGCCGTTTTAGCGGTGGAAAGAGGGCGCAGGAAAAAGCGGATGATCATCTGGCAGACATGCGTAATCGGCACCAGAATAAGCATCGTCACGCTGACGAAGGGCACCAGCACCAGCGCGGTGTCATCGGGTTTTCGCAGCGCCACGCTTTTAGGAAAAATTTCGATGAACAGCACAATGAACACCGTCATGCCGGCGGTGGCATAGGCCACGCCCACTTGGCCGAAGCGCTCAATCATCAAGCCGGTCATCAGAGCGGAAGAGGCGATGTTGGCAATGCTGTTGCCCACCAGCAGCGCGCTGATCAGCACATCTTTATTCTTCCACAGGCGGTTGATCAGTGCCGCGCGGCGGTGCCCCTCGCGCTCCAACGTCAGCATGCGGGCTTTCGAGGTGAGCGTCAGCGCCGTTTCCGCCGCGGCGAACGCCGCCGAAAGCAGTAACAGAAAACTGATGACAAGCGAAGTGATTAAAGGATCAAGGGACATGAGATGGGAATATTAAAGGCCTTAACAAACATAGGCAAATAAGCCATTGTTAGGCGGCATTAACCTCAAAAAATCTCCCCTTTTTTCTGTCTGTCCTGCTATTTTCTCGGTTCTTCAGGGATTAACAGAAATGCTTTTCGCTCCGCAGCAACAGGAAGATATTTTACAGGCCGCCGAAGACAGCGCGCGCGACCGGGCCGGGCAAAGCGCCAACTCGGCCTGTGAAGCGCTGTTAAGCCTGCAGCGCGAAGATGGCCACTGGGCCTTTCCGCTGGAGGCCGACGCCACCATTCCCGCCGAATATATTCTGCTTCAACATTATCTGGATGAAATCAACGATCCGCTGCAGCAGAAAATGGCGGTGTATCTGCGGCGCATCCAGTCGCCTGTGCATCACGGCTGGCCGCTGTTCCATGGCGGTGATTTTAACATCAGCGCCAGCGTGAAAGCCTATTTCGCGTTGAAGGCGGTGGGAGACAGCGCCGACGCTCTCCATATGCGCCATGCGCGCGAAGCCATTTTAAAAGCCGGCGGTGCCGCTTCCAGCAATGTGTTCACCCGTATTCAACTGGCGCTGTTTGGCGTAGTGCCGTGGCGCGCGGTTCCGGTGATGCCGGTGGAAATCATGCATCTGCCGCTATGGTTCCCGTTCCATATTTACAAAGTGTCGTATTGGTCGCGCACGGTGATCGTGCCGCTGCTGGTGCTGATGGCGTTGAAGCCGCGGGCCCGCAATCCCCGCCGCATTAAAGTGGATGAGCTGTTCACCGTTCCGCCCGAAGAGGTGAAGGAATGGCCGGGCAATAACACGCAATCCATCTGGAATCCGGTTTTCCGCTGGGTGGACAGGGTTTTGCGCGCGTTCGAGCCGTACATGCCCAAAGGCCTGCGCCAATCGGCCATTCAAAAGGCGGTGGATTTCGTCACCGCGCGCCTGAATGGCGACGATGGCCTGGGCGCTATTTATCCCGCCATGGCCAATGCGGTGATGATGTATGACGTGTTGGATTTTGCGCCCGACAGCTTTGAAGCCACCATTACCCGTGCCGCGCTTGAAAAACTGGTGCTGGAGGAAGAGGGCGAAGCCTATTGCCAACCCTGCCTGTCACCGGTGTGGGACACCGGCCTTGCCGCGCTGGCGTTGCTGGATGAAGGCTCGGAAGATTCCAAAGAATCCGCCCGCGCCGCATGTGAATGGCTGGCACATCGCCAAATTCTGGATGTGAAAGGCGATTGGGCGGCCTGGCGTCCAAAACTTCGCCCGGGCGGCTGGGCATTCCAGTACAACAACGCGCATTACCCCGATCTGGATGATACCGCAGTGGTGGTGATGGCGCTCGACCGGCTTGATCCAGCCCGTTATGCCTATGCTATTGAGCGCGCCACTGAATGGGTGCTGGGTATGCAAAGCAAAAACGGTGGCTGGGGCGCATTTGATGCCGACAACACCTATTATTACCTGAACCACATTCCTTTCGCCGATCATGGCGCGTTGCTGGATCCGCCCACGGCCGATGTTTCGGCGCGCTGCCTGGGCATGCTGGCGCAGCTGGGCTATCGGCGCGAGCATCCGGCGGTGGCGGCCGCCATCGAATACCTGCGGCGCGAGCAGGAGCCGGAAGGCTGCTGGTTCGGGCGCTGGGGCACCAATTATATTTATGGCACCTGGTCGGTTTTGAACGCGCTGAACGCGCTGGGCTTTGACGGCCGCGATCCCATGGTAATCCGTGCGGTGGATTGGCTTTTGTCGAAACAGCGCGCCGATGGCGGCTGGGGCGAAGACGGCGCCAGCTATTGGCAAGGCAAACCAAAGGGCGAGGGAGTGGAGAGTACTTCCTCGCAAGCGGCCTGGGCGTTGCTGGGATTGATGGCCGTGGGCGAGGTGGATGATCCCGCCGTGGAAAAAGGCATCCGCTATCTCACCGAAATGCAGGAGGCCGAAGGGCTGTGGGAAGAAGAACCCTATACCGCGGTGGGTTTCCCGCGCGTGTTCTATCTGCGCTATCACGGCTATCGCGCGCTCTTTCCGCTGTGGGCGCTGGCGCGTTACCGCAATCTGCTGAAAAGCAATGAAACGCCAAAGGTTTGGGGGATGTGATTTTGAATTTAGGAGAAAAGGTTTGAACAAGCGTAAACGGAATCCCCCTCCCTCTGAGGGAGGGGCTAGGGGTGGGGTGGGGCGTAATATTTCTCAAGTTCTAACCATTTACGCTGAGCCGCAACCCTCTGACCCCACCCCTTTATCCCCTCCCTCAAGGGGAGGGGAAATTCTCTCCAGCTATGAGCGCCTTGCTAAATCGCAGGGACTTCTACCCGTCAAAGTCACGCCGTTTTACAAAAAGAAAATAGACGAAGAAATCGCCACGCTGGGGCACACCGGCGGGCCGCTGTATCGCGCCATGTATCCGGTGGAAGAGCGCTTCACGTTGCGAGCCCCAGGCGAGGTGCGCGACTGGGTCGATGACCGTGCGCATATGCCGGAAGGGATGAATTTCCTTATCCAGAAATACCCCGACCGCATGCTGTTCCTGCCCACCAGTCAATGCGCGGCGCATTGCCTTTATTGTTTTAGGCAAGATGTTCTTTCCGAAAATAAAGACCGGCCGGAGCCGGGATTGGATGAAAAACTTGAAGCGCTGCTGCGGCATCTGCGCAAACACCCGCAAACGCGCGAGGTGATTTTGTCGGGCGGCGATCCGCTGATGCTTTCAGCGGGCGATCTGGAAAAGGTTTTTGCGGCGCTGCGCGGCGTGGATACCGTGACCGATATCCGCGTTCACAGCCGCGCGCCGGTTTTTGCCCCGGCTATTTTAAGTGACTCGAAGCTGCGGCTTATGGCCGAAAGCCGCGTGCGCTTTGTTTTTCATATCATTCATCCCTATGAAATTTGTGAAGAGGT
>JACQAB010000188.1 GCA_016195205.1 Pseudomonadota bacterium | reverse complement strand
CCTTCTATATATAGATACACGATCCAAGTGTCCGGTCGGAGGGCGGCTGTGACGAGTGCGGCGCCACGTCAGACGAGCGGCGGCCTCTAAAATCGGCGATAATGTACTTATCTGAACGGGGCGTGAAATGTCCATTAGTCCTATCAACGAGATAATCGCCGAACTTCGACGCGGGCGCATGGTCGTCCTCATGGACGACCAAGACCGCGAGAACGAAGGCGACCTCCTCATGGCCGCGCAGCATGTGCGCGCCGAGGACATCAACTTCATGGCGCGCCATGGGCGCGGGCTTATCTGCCTGGCCATGGACCGGCCCATGGTGGAGCGCCTGAATTTGCCGTTGATGAGCCAAAGCAACGAAAGCCGCTTCAAAACGGCTTTCACTGTTTCCATTGAAGCGAAAGAAGGCATCACTACCGGCATTTCTGCCGCCGACCGCGCCCACAGCATTGCCGTGGCTATTGATCCAAAATCACGGCCGGAAGACATCGTCAGCCCCGGCCATGTGTTCCCGCTGGTGGCGCGCGATGGTGGCGTGCTGGTGCGCGCGGGCCATACCGAAGCAGCGGTGGATATAGCCCGCATGGCGGGGCTTACGTCTGCGGGCGTGATTTGCGAAATCATGAACGAAGACGGTTCCATGGCGCGGCTGCCTGATCTGGTGGCATTCGCGCAGCGCCATAACATCAAAATTGGAACCATTGCCGATCTCATTGCCTATCGCCGCCGGACTGAAACGATTGTGGAAAGGCGTTTAACGACTGATTTTCATTCGGTTTTCGGCGGGGATTTTAAACTTCATGTTTATGTCAACCGCATTGCCTATGCGGAACATGTGGCGCTGGTGAAAGGCAATGTGAATACTTCGGAGCCCGTGCTGGTGCGCATGCATGCGCTGAACGTGTTGGACGATGTGCTGGGCGACGCCACCCATGGCCGCGGCGGCAGTATTCAGACCGCCATGCGCCTTGTAGCCGAAGAGGGCAGGGGCGTGGTGGTGCTTTTGCGTGAAGCCCAGCCCACCAACCTTTCCAACCGCCTGGCGCCGCAATCCGAGCCGCAAGCACACAGTATTCGCGATTACGGTGTCGGCGCGCAGATCCTGCTTGATCTGGGCGTAAAAAACATGATCCTGCTTACTAACTCACCCAAAAATGTCGTGGGACTTGAGGGATATGGCCTTAGTATCCTGGGTCATCGCCCCATTCGCACCTCGTAAGGAATTTCATGGCCACGCCACCCATCAATACCCACATCATGATTGTGGAATCCCGGTTTTATCCGGAGATCGCTGATCAGATGGCCAAGGGCGCCACGCAGGCACTGGATGAAGCGGGAGCAACCTATGAACGGTTCGAAGTGCCGGGCGCGCTGGAAATTCCCGCCGCCATTCTTTACGGCATCACCATGAAACAATATCATCCGGCGCGCCGCCGCTTTGATGGCTATGTGGCCCTGGGATGCGTGATCAAGGGGCAAACACATCACTTCACCATCGTCGCCGAGGAAAGCGCCCGCGGATTGCAGAACTTGGCTACGCGTTATGCCGTCGCTTTGGGTAATGGCATCGTGACCGCCTATACGAAAGAGCAGGCGCTGGAGCGCGCCAGCCTGTCAGGCAAAAATATTGGCGCCAGCGCCGCGCGGGCCTGCCTGGGCATGATCGGGCTAAAGGCCCGGCTTGGGCTTTATCCGCGTGAATAGGGGCTTTCATGGCCAGAATGGACGCCTCAGAGATCGAACGGCAATCCAACGCCCGGATTGTAGCGGTGCAAGCGCTTTACCTGATGGAACTGACCGGGTTGAAGGCCGACAAAGTCATCGCCGATTTCCTGGCCGGAGACATGCCGGTGGAATCCGGCACCCAGATAGCGGGCGGCTATGACCACGATTTTTTCTCCTCTATCGTGCATTCCGTCGTTGAGAAAAGAAAGACGATCGACGCGCTTATTTCCGCCAATCTTGATGCAAAATGGTCGCTGGACCGGCTTGAAAAAACGCTGCGCGCTTTGTTGCGGGCGGCGGTGGCGGAAATTTTAGGTGGGGATATCGACGGACCGCTGTTGATCAATGACTATCTGAATGTGGCCCACGGCTTTTTCTCGGGCAAGGAACCGGGGTTGCCGCCATGGGCGCCGATCCACATGCCTATTTGCTGACCACCGCTCTGCCTAAGGATGTGGGCGAAGACTGGCTTATGGCTTTCGCGCAGGCCTTGGGCGAAGATCAAAAGCGTTTTGGCGGGCATCTGATTGGCGGCGACAGCATCCGCACGCAAGGCGCCATTACCCTGAGCCTTACGGCGCTGGGCTTCGCGCCTAAGGGCCAGCTGATGCGCCGCAAGGCGCGCCATGCCCCCACGGTGGCCCAGCCTTTATCCATCTATGTCAGCGGTACCATTGGAGATTCCGTGCTGGGCCTGAAGCTAAGCCAGGGGCAAAGCTGGCCCGAGCTTTCAAAGGAAGACGAGGCCTACCTGAAACAGCGCCATTTCAGCCCCGAACCGCGCATGGCCGTCAGCAAGGCCATTCGTTCTTTCGCCAAGGCCTGCATCGATATTTCCGACGGGTTGGTGGCGGATGTGGGCCATATCGCCGAGCAATCGAATGTGCAGGCAATCATCCACGCCCAGAATGTTCCGCTTTCCCCAGCGGCCCGCAAGCTATGCCAAAAATACCCCGATCTTCTGGAAACACTTTTGACCGGCGGGGAAGATTACGAGTTGGCCTTTGTGGTGGAACGGTCGGAAGAATCCCTGCTCAGCATCGTGTCTTCGAAGGTTAATGTTCCCTTAACAAAGATCGGTGCGCTGCAACCAGGCGCCGCCGGTGATGTTCAGGTTCTGGATAAAGAAAGCCGTGTTGTGCCCATGAAATACACAGGATGGTCGCATTTTTAGGCTATTTTAAGCACCCTTTCAGCCTTTGCGCCTAGGATTCTTCTCTCAGCCCACATTCTGCTTTGCGGAAAAAAGCCTATGCGTGCGCCCGTGTTCAGATCTTTATGGATGTTGCCCATCGCCGTTTTTGCGGTCGCCATCCTTTTGTCGCCGTCGGCTTTTGCTAAAGGAGCCGCCCATAACTCCGAAGTATCGAACGCCGCGGGCGATGCCTTTTACATCAAGATGAGCCCCATGGTTTTGCCGGTGATCGGCGACAGCGGCATTCAGGAAGTGATGTCGCTGTCGGTGGCGCTTCAGGTAAAAGACCAACGCACGCTGGAATCCGTGAACATCCTTGTGCCCAAGCTGAACGACGCCTATATGCGCGCTCTGTACGGCAAAATGAATGGCAGCGCGTATCGCAATGGCCGGTTTTTGGATGTAACCAAGCTAAAAATCAAGCTGGTGACGATTACGGACGATGTGCTGGGCAAGGGCAAAGTGGACGACGTGCTGATCCAGGGCATCAACCAACGGCATTTTGATTAGGCTATCCGCTACCTTAAGCAGAACATCTCCATAAGAGAAACGTCACCCCCGCGAAGGCGGGGGTCCACGATAGGCCACAGGCAATGCTGCTTGGCTTTTCGTGGATGCCCGCCTTCGCGGGCATGACATTTTTTCTGTTTTATGGTACTTTTGAATTGAGGAATATAAACATGGCCCGCACACCCATCCATCCCGGCAAGCATCTGGCCGAAGAACTAGGCGAACTTGGCCTTACGGCCGCGGCCCTGGCGCGGCAGATCAAGGTGCCGGTTAACTGGATCACCCAGATTATCAAGGGGCAAAGGGCCGTCACGGCCGATACGGCCTTGCGCCTGGGCCACTGGTTCGGCACAGGCCCGGAGTTCTGGCTTAACCTTCAGCAACTGTACGAATTGCGCTGCGCTCAAAAGGAAGAGGGCATTAAAATTGCGAAGCTACCCCGCATGAAAGTGCCAAAAGATTCTCACGCCGGGGCAACATCCTATCAGGCCCATGCCCGCTAGCCATTAGGCGTGCATTTCGGCTGGCTCCATTCTGCGGCGGCACGTTGTCCATAAATGCGGATAAAGAAATTTTTTGCAACTTCCTGCCGCCTTGGTCCAACGGCGATGACGTCCTTATCGTCCACCATGCCGCTACCCGCCATATATGCCGAACAATGGGGCTGGGAGTTGGCTGCTGCCATTTCTTTCGCAAGGGCGGAAAAATCGCCGGTGGCCTCTTTCATCTCACCCTTCTTGAGTCCTTCGATCGCAAATTCTTCCTGATCCGGTTTTGCGTTAGAGCCAGTGAAGACGGTTTTGGTGATGACTTTATATTTATTGCCAGGGTTGGAAGAGTCTTGGAGGAAGCCAACATACATCACCGTGGGCTTCTCCTTCTGCGTTGTGGGTTGCGCCTGAACGCCGCCAGCAGCAGCCAAAGCCATAACCGGCAGTACGCGAAGAAAACGGAATGAAGCTGCCATGAATGCTCCTTTGGAAATGTCCCTTAAGCCATAGCAGCGAGAAATAAACGCAACAAATACT
>JACQAB010000187.1 GCA_016195205.1 Pseudomonadota bacterium | reverse complement strand
CGTAGCTTTAGCGAAGGAGGGCAAGGGGAGGGGAAAATAACCTGCGACTTCAAATAGAAGGCCCCCCAATCCCACTTCCTGCTGGCGCAAGTAAAACCGTGGGATTAAAATAGAAACCTTAAGAAAATGAGGTTTGCCATGCGTCCCATTTCCGGCTCGATCACCGCCCTGGTTACCCCGTTTCGCGGCGGCAAGGTGGACGAACAGGCGTTTGAGAAACTGGTGGACTGGCAGCTGCGCCAGGGCTCGCACGGGTTGGTGATCTGCGGCACCACCGGGGAATCGCCGACTCTTGAATACGAGGAAGAAGACCGGCTTTTCGACATCGCCCTTAAAACTGCGGCGGGCCGCGCGCCCATTATTGCCGGTACCGGCTCGAACAACACCGCCACGGCGGTGGAGCGCACCAAAAAGGCGCAGGATCAGGGTGCTGACGCGGCGCTGATTGTCACGCCCTATTACAACAAGCCGACGCAGGAAGGCTTGTATCAGCATTACAAAGCGATTCACGACTCGACCTCGATTCCGATTCTTGTTTACAACATCCCAGGCCGTTGTGTCGTGGATATTCTGCCGCCGTTGATGCAACGTTTATCGCAGCTTCCCCGCATCATCGGCGTGAAAGACGCCACCGGCGATCTGAGCCGCCCGGTGCGCACGCGCGCCGATTGCGGCGAGAATTTCATTCAGCTTTCCGGCAATGACGACACTGCCGCCGCCTTTTTGATGCAGGGCGGGGTGGGCTGCATCTCGGTGGCCAGCAACGTGGCGCCCGCGCTTTACGCCGGTTTTCAGAACGCCTGGAAACAAGGTAACCGCGCCGAATTCCAGCGTTTGCGCGACCTTCTGGATCCCCTGAACCGTGTGCTGTTCGTGGAATCCAACCCCTCGCCGGCGAAATACGCCCTCAGCCTTCTGGGCCTGTGCACGGAAGAGGTGCGCATGCCCCTGATCCCCTGCAGCCTGGCGGCCAAAGAGCAGGTGCGCGAGGTGGTGCAGAAGCTTGGCCTCCTGAAGGCCAAGGCAGCTTAAGCCAAGGCGTTAGTTGTTAGGCGTTAGGCGTTAGGGTAAACAGGCTAACGCCTAATTCCTAACGCCTAATGCCTTTTCATGCCTCGCTCCCGCAAAGACGCCCAGAAATACGCCGCTCTCAACCGCCGCGCGCGCTTCGATTACGCCATCGAAGACACGCTGGAGGTGGGCATGGTTTTAACGGGAAGCGAAGTCAAGGCGCTGCGCGCCGGGCAGGTGTCGATCACCGAGGCCTATGCCGGGCCCAAGGGCGACGGGTTGTGGCTGCTGAACGCCACCTTCGCCAAGCACGACAAATCGGGCAAGCACCTGCAGCACGAGCCGCTGCGCGCGCGCAAGCTTCTGCTGCACAAGCGCGAGCAGAACCGCTTGATCGGCGCGGTGAAGCGCGAGGGCGCCACGCTGGTGCCGATGGGCATTTATTTCAACAAGCGCGGCATCGCTAAATTACAATTGGCTTTGGCCAAGGGCCGCCGCCAGGTCGACAAGCGCGCGGCGATCAAGGCGCGCGAATGGGAACGCGAGAAGGCGAAAATGATGCGGCAGAAGGGTTAAGGTAAGGGCTGGAAATTCGGGCGAATTCTGTTATAATGAAGCGATGAATATCACTCTTACTCCTGAACAGCAGCAATGGCTTGAGGCCGAGGTCGCCGCCGGGCATTTCCCATCCATCGAAGAAGCCGTGCGGGTCGCCGTGGCCGACCTTAAAGCCATCAGTACCGAAGATCTTTCCTGGGCCAAGCCCTATGTTGACCGCGCACTGGAGTCCGTAGCGCGAGGCGAGGTCATCACCCTTGAAGAACATAAGGCGCGCATGGAAGCGCGGCTTGCTTCGCTTAAGGATTGAAAAATGCGTGTCGTCCTCACCGAAGAGGCCGACGCCGACATGGCAGCTATCTTTTTTCATCTGGCCAACGAAGCCGGGCGCCGCACCGCTGAAAAATATCTTGGCGCCTTTTATGATGTGTATGAGCGCCTTGCCGTATTTCCGGGCTTGGGAGTGGCGCGGCCGGAATTAGGCGGCGCGATTCATATGTGTGTTGTTTCGCCTTATCTCATTCTTTATCGCCTGAGCGATGCGGAGGTGAGCGTTCTTCGGCTGGTGCATGGCCGCCGCAACGTGACGCGCGAGCTTATAGGCGAAGAATAAAAAATCAAACCGGCTTCAGCGGCGGAAGGGTTCCGCCGATCTGGGGCGGGCGGCATTTTTTGGTTTCTTTGTGAAGATTTACGTGATCCTGACTGGGCTCGGCAGAAGAGAGTGGGTCTTCTCTCATCGGGTGGCCGTCGCTGATAAAAGAACGCGCGTCGTCGCGCCCTTGTTTCGAATACTCTGTAATGTGGCCTTCCTGGCGCATGACGAGATAAGTATCCTTCTTTTCTAAATTGGTTACAGTTATGACGCCCCCGTCTTCCGCAGTTGCTTCTACCTTGGGGTTCGATTGGAAAAACTCCGCCCATCGTTGATTGCCTGCCTGACCTGGTCCCCGATATAAAAGATTAGGGGCTGTCGTAGATAAGGAAAATTATCTACGGTGGCCGGATGGGACTAAGGCGCTGTAAATTAAGCAGGAAGTTGCAGTCGCGGCTGCTGGAATGCTTTGTGCTGGAAGTGACGGCGCGCGCGGCAGCGAATACT
>JACQAB010000190.1 GCA_016195205.1 Pseudomonadota bacterium | reverse complement strand
CCGCGGCCGGTGAGGGTGATGCATAGGCCAGCCGTCCCGTATGGAGCGGCGTAAGCTTTCCTACAAGCTGGGGCTCACCGGGCTGCGTTCCTTTTTGCAGTGCGGCGGCTTTTCCGATTGGGATTATTTTTACCTTTCTTTCTGCCACAACCGTATTCGTTTGCGGCAGTGGTTCGGGCAAAGGTTGAGCTTCGCCCACGAGAACGGGTTTCGTCTTCGCCATCTTGATGTCGGGTTGGATAGCGGGCGCGGGGGTTTTGTTCCATGACGGGAGCAAGTTACGCCAGTTCCACGGCTTGTTTTCCGCAGGCGGTGCGGGCGCGTCGCTTTTGATGAGGCCCGATCGCCTGCCTTCACGCAGGCCCGGCGGCGAAACTCTTTTTTGAATTGGCCCGCCCGATCCCCAGGTGGAGGCGGTTTGTTTGGGCAGAGGTTCTACCGCTACGGGCAGCGCCGGCGCGGGAGGTGGAGGGGACGCGGCGGCCACTACGGGCGGCGGCTCAGGAGTGGCCACCGCAGCGGGTGCCGGCGGTGGCGGTTGGGGCGCCGGTTCTGCCGGAAGCGGTGGCGCGGGTGCAGGCACAGCCTGAGCCACCACCGCGCGCGGCGGCGGTTCTTCCAGCTTTTTCTCAAGCGGCGGATCGGCGGCGGCCACGAGCGTCTCCGGTTTCTGGCCAAGCAGCGCTTGCGCCAGTTGCAGGGGGTTGAGGCCGGGATATTTTTTGTTTAACTGTTCCCCGCCGCGCCCGGTTTGTGGACCGGCATCGTCGTCGGCCCTGCCGACATCGATCTTCAAGGCCGCCAGCACGCGCTGATAACCCGCCACCCTGCCTTTCACCGGCTGCGGCAGGTTTCGTCTTTCCGCGGCGCTGGCCAAGTTCCATTGATGCGTCTTGGCGAATTCTTCGGCATCAAATCCTGTGGCTTTGACAAGCCTTGGAATAAAAGTAGCCGGATCGTTGGCCTGGGCGGTGATGATTTGCGCTTGCGCAACCGTATAGGCGTTTTTGACGTAAGCGAGCCGGCCGGTATAGCTTGTTCCGCGTGGCGGCCATTTGCTTTGGTCGGGGCCATAAAGCGCGACATAGGGATTCACCCGCGCGCCGGTTTCATTGTCGAAGGCTTCCACATGGATGTGATCCCCGCCATCGGTGTATCCGGTGTGGCCCACATGACCGAGAATCTGCCCTTGCTCCACAGGAATGCCGACTACGATACCGGGACCGAATTTGGACATATGCCCAATGAGGACAGTATGTTTTTTCATTCTAATCCTTACGGCATTTCCATAACCGTCGCCATTATCACCCGCTTGTTCCAAAATACCGCCCTTGGGCGCCAGAATAAACGTGCCTGCTTCCGCAGGAACATCCTGACCTTTGTGCTTTTGCTCCCAGCCCCGGCCGATCCATTTGGCGGCGCCCGCCGGAAGAGGGAACACGTAATCATCATCACCCTTAAACGTCACCGTTTCCAGCTTTGCAGGAGGACCGGGTTCTGGTTTTCGCGTCAGCGCCGCAACGTTTGCGGGTGGGGGAGTTAGCCGGCCTGGAAGATTGAGCTGCGCCACCGCTCGCACAAGCGTTTTCTCGACCATGTCCTCGTGCTGTTGACCGGCAATAAAGTGAATGGCCGCGTTCTTTTTGTCGTTTAATGGTTCACCCTCTTCGGCCAGTTTGCTGGGGAATTCTTCGGCAATTTCTCCACGCAGCTGTTCGTTATACTCGCGGGTGCTTGGCGTATAGTAACTGACGAAACGGGCATCTCTCTCTTTGCTGTAGGAAGCAAATCCGTCGGGATTATAAAGCGCGTCGATAAGGGCGATGCCCGCGAGTTGTTTGCCGTTCGCCTTGCTGGCCTTGCGCATGGCCGCGATCATGGCATAGCCGCCGCTATAGGCGGCGCCCACCCACAGCGCAGTCTCGATTTTCTTGGCGTTCGCTTCGGCGTCGCCCGGCAGCATGGCGGCCAAGTGACGGCTGGCTTCGGCGTCGAAGCGGGCGAAAAATCCCTCATTTTCCGGATGCTTGGGGCCTTCGTCGAATCTTCCAGGTTCCTTCTCGTTCCTTTCAACAGGACCTTGCGGCATGATCACCACCAGGTTGTGGCCCTGGTCCTGAAGCTCCTGCGCCTGCGCGGCGACCATCTGGCGGAACACGGTATCCGGAAGCGATCCGTCCCAGCCATGGGCGTAGTAAAGTTTATAGAAAGGCTGGTCGGGATTGAATCCCTTGGGAATGAACAAACCGACATCGTCATGCTCGTGTCTTCGGAGATTTCTTTCTTCGTCATAAACCGGGCGGCCATACCGGTCATGCATCAGCAACCCCTTAAGAGGCGCGTTCTGGAAAGAAACGATTTTGAGTCTTTGGCCGCCGAGGGGAAGCCATGCCGTGGCTTTACGGGAGTCTTGCGAAGCGACCATATCGGGGGGGACAACATTGTCATTCTGGTCAAATTCCTTGATGCCGTATTGACTGAGGATTTCTCTGCCCTTGGCCCGCAGAGTTGGAACGGCCTGCGCCGCGCTGCCGTTGCCATCGGAACTGTTGATGTATTTGGGATTGCCCGCGAGGATCGATGCGTAAAGCTGCGCTGGCGTGGCCTTTTCGATCGGTATGCCGGCGTCGCGAAAACGGTCACGCAGATATTGAATGACCGGGCCCATGAGTTGTTTTTCAAAACTCATGCCGGACGTGATGCCGTATTTGCGCTGGTTTTCGGGGTCGAACTGGATTAGCCCAACATGTCTATTCCCGCTTCCGCCCCGTAGATTGGGGTTCATGGTGCCGCCGGTTTCGCGCGAGATGATTCCAGCGAGATAGACGACCTTTACGCCCAGTTTTTTCGCAGCTTCTAAAAGAGCGAGGCCATTTTCATGAATTTTCCCGGCCATGTTTTTCCTAGCGAAAATATTGAAACAATTTTATCTATTTTGTGCTTAACAAAAGGTTATTTTAACACTTTGAAAGTAAAAAAATCCTTGTTAATCATAGTGATATTAACCAGACACGCTTTTAAAGCCCAGGAATTTAAGATTTCTTCATCAATTTCATAGTAAGAATGAATTGCAGCTTTGGCGGCAAAAGGATTAGGAAAAGGATGTGAATTTCCGCGAGTTTGTCGCGGATTTCACGAAAAAGCCACCGCCCGGGCTTATCTTAAAGGTCTGGCCATGAACGAAAAACTGCCGCCCATGAAAGACAACACCGCCGTTCTGTTCACCACTTTCGTCGCTGTTTTAAGTTTGCTTTTGGTGCTGGCGGGAAAAAGTTTTGCCGATACCGAAGTGCTTCCGCCGCCCAAGGTGATCGTGCAGTCGCCCGACACCCGCCCGCGTTCGATTATCGTCATCATCAAGGATCATCGCTTCGAGCCGGAACAGATTACCCTGATCCCGGGCGAGAAAGTTATTCTGCATATCGTTAACAAGGATGACTCGGTCGAGGAATTCGAAAGCCGTTACCTGAAACGCGAAAAAATTATTCCTGCCGGCGGCGTGGTGGATATCGCTGTAGGCCCCTTGAAACCGGGCGTGTATGATTTCATCGGCGAATACCATGCCGATACATGCCAGGGCCGCGTGGTCGTGCCACAACCCGGCTGGAACGCCTACCAGCAGTCGCGTTAAACCTCTCCGAAAAATCCTCCCATGTTTGCCGCCGCCATCGTTGTTTTCCGTGAAGTGCTGGAGGCGGCGCTGGTGGTATGCGTGATCCTGGCCGCGGTGCGCGGCGTGACAGGCGCGTTCCGCATGATTTTTGGCGGCATGGGCCTCGGCGTGCTGGGCTCGATGGCCGTGGCGCTGTTCACGGAAGGCCTGGCTTCGGCCTTCGCCGGCAACGGGCAGGAAATTTTCGCCGCGGTCATTCTATTCACCGTGGTGGCGCTGCTGACCTGGCACATTGTCTGGATGCAGAAGCACGGCCGCGAGATGGTGCATGATATGCACAAGATCGGCGCCGAAGTGCGCGAGGGCAAGCGCCCCATCATCGTGCTGGCGGGGGTGGTGGCGCTGGCGGTGATGCGCGAGGGTTCGGAAGTAGTATTGTTCCTTGAAGGGCTAATTCAGTCGAACCACGCGCCGGGCGTGCTGGCCGGGTTTTTCCTGGGCCTGGCCGGTGGCGTGGCCTGCGGCGCGATTTTGTATTGGGGATTTTTGAAGCTGCCGGTGGCGCAGATGTTCCGTTTAACGAATGTGCTTTTGGCGCTGATTGCCTCGGGCATGGCGGCTAAGGGCGCGGGCAAGCTGATTCAGGCGGGGTATCTGCCGTCGCTGCTTGATCCGGTATGGGACAGCAGCGCGGCGTTGCCCGAAGACGGCGTGATCGGTCAGTTTTTAAGCGCGCTGGTGGGCTACATGGCCACGCCCTCGGCCATGCAGCTGATTTTTTACGGTGTGTGCTTAAGCCTGATCAGCGCCCTGGTGCTGTGGCACAAGCGCAAGGAAGCCCCGGCGCGGACGTGAGTTTTTCCTAGAATTTGGTTAAGAAAATAATTCGGCGCGAGCCATGTGCTATTCTTAGAAGCGAAACTTTGGCCCGTATTTAAATGACTGATTCGAAAAATTCCATCGCCACTTCTCAAACGCCACAGGAATATGTCGGCCATGCGCTGGATACTCTTAAAGAACATTTCCTGCATAAAGAGCGGGTGACGGATGATTTTTGCGGCGGCGTTCTGGCGCAGGTCGCGACGGCGCAAACCCTGGATGACGCCCACCGGATCATCCGCGATGCCTTGAAGGACTTGGGCGAGCGGCACAGTTTTTTTCTGACCCCGGCGGAGTGGAACGATATTCAAACAGCGGCTCCGCCCGAACCCGAGGGGCGTCATCTAGGCCGTATGGCCTATCTTTCTATTCCTTGGTTTGGGGAGAATAAGCATATTTCCGGAGAAGAACATGCCGGTAAAATACAGAAGCTTATCGCGCAGCTCGACACCCCGGACATTCTGGGATGGATCGTGGATCTGCGCGGAAACAAAGGCGGCAATATGTGGCCGATGCTAGCGGGCCTGGGGCCGCTGTTGGGTGACGAAAGAGTCGGCGCTTTTCAGACTCGCGGCAAGCCCGATATTTTTTGGGCGTATAAGGATGGCGGCGCTTATGCGGATTGCGTGCGCGAGGTGCAAGCTCCAGAGGAAACGCATCATCGGTTGCGTGGTAACCAGCCTTTTGTTGCCGTGCTTATCGGTGACCAAACCTGCAGCGCGGGCGAGGCCGTCGCCGTGGCGTTTCGCGACCGGCCGGATACGCGTTTTTTCGGCGCAGCGACGCGGGGCGTTTCAACCTCGAACAGCCAGTATGAAATGAGCGACGGCGCAAGGCTGGTGGTGACTACTTCCGTGTTTGCCGATCGTCTTGGCCAAGCCTATCCCAAGGGAATCTCTCCGGACGAGGTGGTGGAGGGGGCAGAAGACGTGCCACTGGAGCGAAATCCGGTGGTGCAAAGCGCCATGGAATGGCTTGCCGGAAAACATAAACCTACGCCAGAACCGAGATTAAAAGAACATCGACGGTTAGGACGATAAAACGCAGTTGAGAGAGAAGAATTTACAGGCCGATTTTTAAATCCGCCGCGGTGCTTTTTTTCATTTGTTCCACGGTGACGCCTTCGGCCAGTTCTTTCAGCATGAAACCGCCGTTCCCGATATCAATCACGCCCAGGTCGGTGATCAGCCGGTGCACGCAGCCCTGCCCGGTCAACGGCAGGGTGCAGCGCCGGACCAGTTTTGATTCCTCTTTCATCATCTGCTCCATCACCACCACCACGCGCTTAACGCCCACCACCAGATCCATGGCGCCGCCGGGGCCCTTCACCATTTTGCCGGGCACCAGCCAGTTGGCGAGGTCGCCGTTTTCGGCCACCTGCATGCCGCCCAGAATGGCCAGATCGATATGCCCGCCGCGGATCATGGCGAACGAGGTGGCGGAATCGAAATAAGAGGTGCGCGGCAGCGCCGTGACGGTTTGCTTGCCGGCGTTGATGAGATCGGGGTCTTCCTCGCCCTCGAACGGAAACGGCCCCACGCCCAGCATGCCGTTCTCGCTTTGCAGGGTGACATCCATGCTCGGCGGGATGTGGTTCGACACCAGCGTCGGGATGCCAATGCCGAGATTGACGTAGAAGCCGTCCTGCAACTCCAGCGCCGCGCGGGCGACCATTTGATCACGGGTCCAGGCCATTTTTTCTCTCCGGGGGCTTAGGGGCTAGGGGGCTTGGGGACTCAAGAAGCTTTAGCCATGAATCCCCCAGCCCCTTAGCCCCTTTTTCTCAACGTTCTTTGCTCAATGCGCTTGTCAAACCGGTCGCCCTGGAAGATGCGCTGTACGAAAATACCCGGCGTGTGGATGAAGCTGGCATCCAGCGCGCCGGTTTCCACCAGCTCTTCCACTTCGGCGACCGTGATGGGCGCCGCCGCGGCGCAAAGCGGATTAAAATTCCGCGCCGTCTTGCGGTAGATAAGGTTGCCTTCCTTGTCGCCCTTCCAGGCCTTGACGACGGCCAGATCAGCCTTCAGCCCCAACTCCATCACATAGGGTTTGCCGTCGAACACCCGCGTTTCCTTGCCCTTGGCCAAATCGGTGCCGGCCGTGGTGCGCGTGTAAAAGGCGGGGATGCCCGCGCCGCCGGCGCGCAGTCTTTCCGCCAGGGTGCCCTGCGGGGTGAATTCCACTTCAAGCTTTCCGGAGAGATAAAGCTCGGCAAAAAATTTGTTTTCGCCCACATAGGAAGAAATCATTTTTTTCACCTGTCCCGATTCCAGCAGCACGCCAAGGCCGAAGCCGTCGACGCCGGCGTTGTTGGAGATGACGGTGAGGCCTTTTACGCCGCTTTCGCGGATGGCGGTGATGCAATGCTCGGGGATGCCGCACAGCCCGAAGCCGCCCGCGGCGATCACCATGTTGTCGCGCAGCGCGCCTTTCAGGGCTTCAGCGGCGGAGGAGCAGATTTTGTTCATCGGCGAGAATCAGGAGCGGTTGGACCGTTCCTTAATCTAAAGCCATTTTCAAACGCCATGCCAGAAATAACGTGACATCGTGAGTTGACGCTTATCTACTAAAGCCTTAATCATAAACATCCTTCCCGCCGTTTTAAACGCCCATGGCCGATACCCAAAAACGCCCGCTTTCACCGCATCTGCAGATTTACCGGCTGCCGCTACCGGCGCTGCTTTCCATTACCCACCGCATGACCGGCATGGCGCTGAGCGTGGGGCTGTTCGTGCTGGCCGCTTGGCTGTATGCGGCGGCGTTCAGCCCGAAATGCTTTGCAAAATTTCATGAGTTGTTCAACACAGGTCTGGGCCGCTTTGCCTTGTTCGGCTGGATGCTGGCATTCTTTTATCATTTCTGCGCCGGGATCCGGCATCTGGTGTGGGATACCGGCACCGGGCTTTCGAAATCGGCTTACCGCATCAGCAATTGGATCGTGATTTTCTCGGCGCTGCTGCTGACGGCGGGCGCCTGGCTTTACGCGAGGGGTGGGTTGCAATGAGCGGCGATAACTCTCATGCGGCCAAGCACTGGCTGGTCACACGGTTCACCTCGCTGGCCCTTATTCCGCTATGTCTTTGGCTGTTTTATAGCCTGGCGGGGGTGGCGGGCGGCGATCAGCCGCTGGTGCAGCTGTGGCTGAAGGCTCCCGCGCATGCCGGAGTGTTGGGGCTTTTCCTGCTGGTGGGGTTTCATCACAGCGCCTCGGGCGTGCAGGAAGTGATTGAGGACTATATCAGTTCCGAAAACGTGAAAAAACTGGCGCTGGCGGCGAACAGGCTGCTGCATCTGGCAGCGTTCGGCGCGGCGCTGGCCGCGGTGCTTTCCTTGGCGCTGAAGGGATAGAGATGACTGAAGCCTACCCGTTGATCGATCATGAATACGACGTGGTGGTGGTCGGCGCCGGCGGCGCGGGGTTGCGCGCCACTTTCGGCATGGCCGAAAAAGGATTGAAAACCGCCTGCCTCACCAAAGTATTTCCCACGCGCAGCCACACCGTAGCGGCGCAGGGCGGCATTTCCGCGGCGCTGGGCAATATGGGCGAAGACGACTGGCGCTATCATATGTATGACACGGTGAAGGGTTCCGACTGGCTGGGCGATCAGGACGCCATTGAATATATGTGCCGCGATGCCATGGACGCGGTGATTGAGCTGGAACATTTCGGCGTGCCGTTCAGCCGCACGGATGAAGGCAAGATTTATCAGCGTGCCTTCGGCGGCATGACCACGCAATACGGCAAAGGCATTGCTTATCGCACCTGCGCCGCGGCCGACCGCACGGGCCATGCCATGCTGCACGCGCTGTATCAGCAATCGCTGAAGCACCAGGCGGAATTTTTCGTGGAATATTTCGCGCTGGACCTGATTATGGATAACGGCGTGTGCCGCGGGGTGATCGCGTGGAATCTGGACGACGGCACCCTTCATCGCTTCCGTGCGCAGATGGTGGTGCTGGCCACCGGCGGCTATGGCCGTACCTATTTCTCGTGCACCGGCGCGCATACGCAAACCGGTGATGGCAGCGCCATGGCGGCGCGCGCGGGTCTCCCGTTGCAGGACATGGAATTTATCCAGTTCCATCCCACGGGGGTTTACGGCGCGGGCATGCTGATCACCGAAGGCGTGCGCGGCGAAGGCGGCTATGTGACCAACGGCAATGGCGAGCGCTTCATGGAGCGCTATGCCCCGCATGCCAAGGATTTGGCCAGCCGCGACGTGGTGAGCCGCTCGATGACCGTCGAGATTCGCGAAGGGCGTGGTTGCGGACCGAAAAAGGATTACATCCACCTGCATCTGGAGCATCTGGACCCCAAGATCATCCATGAACGCCTGCCGGGCATCGCCGAAACGGCGCGCATTTTCGCCGGGGTGGACGTGACCAAGCAGCCCATCCCCATCCTGCCCACGGCGCATTACAACATGGGGGGCATTCCCACCAACCGCCATACCGAGGTCATTCAGCCCACCGCCAGCAATCCTGACGCCGTGGCGCCGGGGCTGATGGCGATAGGAGAGGCGGCCTGCGTTTCGGTGCACGGCGCCAACCGTTTGGGGTCGAACTCGCTGCTGGATCTGGTGGTGTTCGGCCGCGCCGCGGCAAAGCGCGCGGCGGAGATTCTGAAACCCGGCGCGCGGCTTCCGGCGGCGGGCAAGAACGATGCCGATCTGGCCTTGTCGCGCCTCGACAAGCTGCGTAATGCCAAGGGCGGCACACGCACCTCGGAATTGCGCGATAATATGCAACACATCATGCAGGATCATTGTGCCGTGTTCCGCACCGAAAAATCGCTGAAGGAAGGCTGCGACAGAATGCAGAAAGTGTGGAACGGGCGGGCGGATTTGAGCGTGTCTGACCGCTCGCTGGTCTGGAATTCCGATCTGGTGGAAACCCTTGAGCTGGATAACCTGCTGATTCAGGCGCAGGCCACCATTAACGCCGCGCTGGTGCGGACGGAG
This sequence comes from Pseudomonadota bacterium, assembly GCA_016195205.1. GTDB lineage: Bacteria > Pseudomonadota > Alphaproteobacteria > UBA9219 > RGZA01 > JACQAB01. The sequence continues at coordinate 3,918 of JACQAB010000190.1, read as the reverse complement.
AGCCGCGGCGCCCATGCCCGTGAGGATTTTCCCAAGCGCGACGACGACAATTGGCTGAAGCACAGCGTGGCTTTCGTGAACAAGGACTCAGGCGTGGTGAAGCTGGGCACACGCCCGGTGCATTTACAACCCTTGACCAAGGATATTGAACCGATCCCCCCCAAGCCGCGGGTGTATTAGTTCGAGCCCGGCGGCTCGATCGGCGTAATTTTGCGAAAGCGTGGCCGGAGCCTTTCGAAAAGGCGGTAAAACCAGATTGGCTCGATCTTCGTGGGATATTCCAGTTCCTGCTGTTTTTTCAAGATGGCTTCCGCGCCTTTCATGCCAATGCTGTCGACGACAAGGAAAACCATTCTTCCTTCTTGGTCGATCCGGCAATTAACATGCTCAGGACGCGCGTGAATCTGGAAAATTTTCTCGACATCCACGTATTGCTGCCTGCCATTATGCCCTTGCAGTGTGGCCGGATCGCGGAAAGGGGTGATATGGACGAAGGTACCCTTTATCTCGTCTTTCTTGGGATTACGCAACGTGGTGTGCGCCACGGTAAGGACCACCCAGCCGGCCCCGCTGTCGAACTCAGGCGGAGCCAGAAGAACGATTGGTCTTTGGCGGCGGCGTTTCTGGGGAAGGAACGGCGCTTCTTCCGGAGGAAGAAGGCCAATAAGTATGTCGCCCGGTTTTATAACGGCCTTATATTCTTCCGCCATGAAAAATCCTTGAATAAATGCACCTCTAACATAGGCGTTATGTTGCGTTCCACAAAGCCCCTTAATATTTTCAGGGTATAAGTTCGCGCCGGAGTTGCTTTTTCCCGGTTTCCTGTTACTTAAAATTAACGATCTTTACCTTAAAAAGACCCATGGCCGAATTTACCCTTCCCGCCAACTCCACCCTCAAGCCCGGCAAAACCTGGCCGGCGCCGGCTGAGCCGAAACGCCCGCGGCGTTTCAAAATTTATCGCTACGATCCGGACACCAAGGAAAATCCGCGCCTGGATACCTACACCATCGACGAGGCCGATTGCGGCTCAATGATTTTGGACGCGCTCATTTATATCAAAAATAAGATCGATCCCACGCTGACCTTCCGTCGCTCGTGCCGCGAGGGGATTTGCGGCAGCTGCGCCATGAACATCGACGGGCAGAACACGCTGGCCTGCCTGAAAACCACCGACGAGATCAACGGCGACGTGAAGGTGTATCCGCTGCCGCACCGCCCGGTGGTGAAGGATCTGGTTCCCGATGTAACCCAGCTTTACGCGCAATACGCCGCCATCAAACCCTGGCTGCAGACGGAAAGCGCGGCACCCGAGCGCGAACGGCTGCAATCGCCTTCAGCGCGCGCCAAGCTGGACGGGTTATATGAATGCATTCTGTGCTTCTGCTGTTCCACCAGTTGTCCCAGTTATTGGTGGAATGAAGAGAAATACCTGGGCCCGGCGGTGCTGCTGCAGGCCTATCGGTGGATCGCCGACAGCCGCGACGAAGCCACCGCCGAACGGTTGGAGGAGCTGGAAGACCCGTTCAAGCTTTACCGCTGCCACACCATTATGAACTGCACCGCGGCCTGCCCCAAGGGGCTGAACCCGGCCAAGGCGATTGCCGAGATCAAAAAGTTAATGGTGGAGAGAAGGGCGTAATTTTATCATTGTTTTATTTGTACGGTTTTGAAATTCTTTTAAAATAAATTGCCATGCCGAAAAGACCAAAATCAAAACCCGTTCGCAGGAATGCTCAAGGCTGTAGACTCCTTAAGGATGGCCGCCTCGATGGAAGAAGCCTGCGCCGGACTGGCCGCACCGAAAACTTTACCGTGCGTGTTCGAGAAGGTTTTCCAGAGGAAATAAAAAAGTTTGCCTTTGGATTCCAAATGACGATGGGCGAGATTGTGGAAATTGGCGTTGGGGAATTTATGCAGCGCCGGCGGAATGGCACACCTGACCCGAGCCCGGATTAATTTGAAACGCCGCGCCTGATCAAGGCGTTAGCGGGTTTGAATTGTTCCAAAGCGCGTTTTGCGCTATATTAAGAATATGGTTGAGCCGCTTAACGAGGAAGAAAAACTCCGCGCCTGGCTTGCCGAAGCCTATAGCCAGGTTCGCTCCGCCGAATACAGCCGGACGCTGGACAACCTTTATGCCTTTTTCACCAGCGACGCCTATGGCGCGCTAAGCGCCTCGGCAAGTTCGGGCGGGTTTCCCTCGCTGGCCGCCTTTGCCGAACTTTCCCCCAGCCGCCGCCAAACCCAGTTGCGCAGCCTGATCCAGCAGCCGGATGACATGGAGCTGGCGATGATTGAATTCCTGCGAGGTCTTGGCGAGGAGAGCCGTCCCTGGGCCGAAAACCTTATCAAAGACCTCATGCGCGGAAATATTTCAGCCGATCTAAAAGGCCGGCTGGCCGAGTTGATGAATGACATGGAAAGGGAAGCGCAGGCCGAAGCCGCGCATGCACGGGAAAGCTATGCCGAACTGGTCAGGCTGAAAGAACAAGCCTATCCCGAACATGCGATGCCCTTGGCTCCCGTGCCGTCGCGCGGCCGAAGAAAAAAAACCGCCGCCGCGCCGCCGGTGGCTTCACCCGAATTTGGTCCCACCAAGCCCAAGCGGCATTACAAGCAGCGCCGGACGATGAAAGAAGCGGTGGAAGGGGCGGAACCCGAAGGCGACAAGCAGGTCGCCGGGCCCGGAGATTAACGTTAAGGAATTTTTCTGCTACCTTGCTTGATCCCCCTGGCCAAAGATGATTTGATCCCTACATCTTCCGGCGGGGATCCATGCCGAAATCTTTTCCTAAACCTATTTCCTTTTCGCGCTGGGCCGATGTGGTGGAAGACCGCATCCGCACCGCCCGCGCCGATGCACGCGAAAATGTTTTTCTGAGCATTCTATTGGCGGCGGCAAGGGCGGAATGCCAGATTCCCGCCGGCGGGGCTTTCCCAAAAAATTCCATTCTGGAGGTTAAAGAAAGAAGAATTCAGCGGCCTCTTCCGGCGCTGATGGCGGGGGTGGGTGAAGCCGCGGCGCAGGACTTGCTGTTTTTTCTTCTTAATCATCTGGCTGAAAAGAATCCGCCCGAGGCCGCCGCGGTAACGGATCAGTTGCTGAGCTACCGCTTGCCAAAAAGCTTCACCGTCCGGTTAGAGGAATTGCTGGGCAATGTGGCGCTGAAAATTGGGGCGAGGAAGGTGGCCGAACTTGGCCTTCGCTATGTGCCGGATCTTTCTCTTGCTGATCTTCACCGCCAAGTGCACCGCCCGCGCCGCGCGCCGCTGGCGCGAAGGCGCTATGAAAGCCGCGGCTACCGGTTGCAGCAGGTGATTGCCGAGCATCTGGATGCGGCTTAAACTTTAATCGTTGTTGGCGTCGTCGGGGCGGCGGCGGGGACGTCTTTGTTCCCAGCGGGAGCGGGCATTGCGTCTCCGCGCCTCGCGCTCATCCAAATCCGCCTGCGTGACGCGGCGTGGTTTGCCGGCTTGCCGCGCGGCGAGTTCGGCCCGCGCTCTGTCTAGCGCTTCTCTCTCTTGTCGTTCTCTAGCTAGCCGTGCCTCTCTTGCCAAGCGCATTCTTTGTTCCCGTGCGTGTCCTTCGGCGATGATGGCCTCACGGGCCTGCCGATCAGCCTCTGCGGCCAATCGGGCATCGGCTTCCGCTTTTATTCGATCAAGAACATCCTGCCGCGCCTGCAGTTCGGCTTGCGTAAGGTCTCCCTCCGGCGCCACCGGTTTCTTACGGTGTTTTTCCACTGCATTAATCAGAGACGTACTGAAGCCTGAAAGAGAGATGAGCGCCCGTTGCAGAGATTTCCGCGCCCGTCTTTCTTGCGTTTTGTTTTTCAGGTCAAAGACCGAGAGAAATCCTTCCCGTATAAGCTGTTCGGCACTAATCGATTTCATTCTTGTGGCCAGGCTAAAGGT
>JACQAB010000189.1 GCA_016195205.1 Pseudomonadota bacterium | reverse complement strand
GCGTTCGTGGCGTTTTTAGGCAAGCATCTGGGCCAGCAACTGGCCGTGGAAAATTTATCGAAGCTTGAAATGCGCGATGCCCGCGCCTGGCTGGCCGATCTGGCCGGCAAGGGCGTGGGGGCCAGCAGCCGCGCCCGCGCGCTTTCGGCGGTGCGCGGGCTTTATCGCTTTCTGGCGCGCCATAAGCTGACGCAGAACGCCGTGTTGCAAACCATACGCAGCCCGCGCAAGCCGCCGCGCGCGCCGCGCCCGCTGAGTGCCGAGGCGGTGGAACAGTTATTGGAAGAGGCCCCGCGCGTTCAGGAAGGCTGGCAGGGTCTGCGCGACCGCGCGTTGTTCATGCTGCTTTATGGCGCGGGCTTGCGTTTGTCGGAAGCGTTGGCGCTAAACGGAGAAGACGGCGGCACGTTTGAATCCGGGCAGATCACCGTTACCGGCAAAGGCCGCAAGCAGCGCGTGGTACCCATTCTGGACCGGGTCTGTGCCGCGCTGGAAGATTACCGGAAGGCCTGCCCGCATCCGTTTGAAAAGAAACGTGCTTTGTTCATGGGCAAAAAAGGCGAAAAACTGAACCCGGCCCTGGCCCAGCGGGCCATGCGCATGCTGCGCGGGCAGTTGCAGCTTTCCGATCACGCCACGCCGCACGCGCTGCGCCATTCTTTCGCCAGCCATTTGCTGAACAGCGGGGCCGATTTGCGCAGCATTCAGGAACTTTTGGGACATGCTTCGCTTTCCACCACGCAGGTGTACACGAAGGTGGATGAAACCAGCCTGATGCGCGTGTATGAAAAGGCGCATCCCCGCGCCAAGGGCTAAATCAGGTCTTTGTCTTTGCCCTGCCGGTCCATGATGATGCCGATGGTATAAAGCACCCCGAAAACAATGATCAGCATGAAGGCCTGGAAGGTGAAGCCGTAAAGCAAAAAGACCAAAGTGGTCACGGTCATGGAAACCGTTTCAATCACCAGATACGATCTGCCATAGGGCTTTTTGCAATTGCTGCATTTGCCCTTCAGCATCAAATAAGAATAAACCGGCACCATGTCTTTCCAGTCGATTTTTTTCTGGCAGGCTGGGCAGTATGAGCGCGGCGCGACGATGGATTTGCCGCGCGGCCAGCGGTAGGTAAGCATCGTAAGAAAGCTGCCCAGAATCCCGCCCAGCAGGAGGCCGACAAAAAGCCGGATAAGGTATTCGATGATAACGTCGCCCATGCGGCCTATTCTGCCGCAGGAAATTTAGAATTCAAGATGGATTAATAGCAATGGATTAGGTCTAGAGCCTTGCGTAGACCAGCCGTCACTTTTGGCCGGAGCAGTTTTAATTCCGCTTTATCGCTTATTGTTATGCAAAGGGCCATGGCATTATCCCGGTTGGCTATTTCCTCGGCGGCGGCATGCTGTTCATTGGACCGGTTCCAGGCCATAAGAAAAACCACGCTTGTCAGCATGGCAGTGAGTAAAACCGAACCCCCAGCCAGCACGGTCCCAACAGCGCGGCGTTTTCTTAAATTATTATTCTCTATGGCCAGAGAAACATGCTGAGGAGTCACGAACGGAGAAGTCATAAAATTATTCTTTCCGAAAATGGATTGTCGCTCATTCTATAGCGCCTAAAAACGATCCGGTCAATTCAGGTTGTTCTTAACTATTCCTAATTCCCCGCGTGGCGGCGGATAAGGCCCATCTTCATCAGCCAGGCCAGCGTGCGCAGGAAGCGCGGGGAGTCGTTCAGGTTCAGTTCTTTCTGGATCTCGGCCACCAGCGCGCGCGGATGCGCGCCGATATATTTAAGCAAGGCGCCGCTTTGTTCTTCAGCCAGAAGCATGTCGATGCCAAAGATGTTCATGGTATGCCGCGCGGTGCGCAGAATGTCGTCATCGCCGCCAATCACCTCGAAATGGTCTTGCGCCGATAAATGCGTGCTGGGAAATCCACCGAACATGCTGGAGGGGTCGGGGTAGGCCGGATGCACGGCGGCCCATTGCGCGGGCGCGGCGCGTGCCACCTGGCCCCGGCGTTTTTTGGCCTGTTCT
>JACQAB010000178.1 GCA_016195205.1 Pseudomonadota bacterium | reverse complement strand
CCTGTATCGGACGGATATGTTCTCAGCAATTTTGGCAACGGAGAAACAATCCAGCAACTAGGGATCGGCCTTCTTGAGATCGAACGGGCAGCTTCAAACCTCCGCCGTTCTGACCCAAGCCTGACGGCCACTGGTGGCTACATGGGGCCGAACTTCCACGCCATTTTGTCCCAGACCTTTCAAGGCTTGGCTGGCTGGAACGAGCGGTTGAAAAGAACATGGGAACTCGATCTTCCCATGAGCCATTCTCCCCTTGTCGAAGATTATTATGGACGTTGGCCGATCAACCTGCCCTTTGACGGGCAAGCCACCCCTAATCTTGCTCCAATCCGTGTTGAAGACGGACCGGTAAGGCGAGTTAGAACCGATCCCTACCCCTACGGCCTGCAATAAATGACCCCCTGCATCGCGCTCATCGTGGCTGCCGGCGAAGGCGAGCGTTTTGGCGGCGCCATCCCCAAGCAATATCAGGATCTGGCCGGAAGCCCCATTCTGCGCCGCTCGCAGGATTCCGTTCGCCTGGGCCTGGAAGCGATTGAAAAACAAAAACCGCAACTGGTGATGATCCACGATGCCGCCCGCCCGCTGATTGATGCCGAAACCATCCAGCGCGTGCGCGAAGCGCTGGACACGCATGATGCCGCCATAGCCGCCAAACCGCTGGTCGACACGCTGAAACGCGGCGAAAACGACATCATCAAGGAAACCATCGACCGCACCAATTTGTGGCAAGCACATACGCCGCAGGGTTTCCGCTTCTCGCCCATTCTGGAAGCGCATCGCAGCGTGCAGGGCCGCAGCTTTACAGATGATGCCGCCGTGGCCGAACATGCCGGCATGCGCGTCACGCTTATTCCCTCGAACCCCGATAATTTGAAGCTGACCAACCCGGATGATCTTGACCGTGCCCGCCGCCTGCTGGGCATGGGCGCGCTGCCGGATGTGCGCACCGGCTTTGGCTTTGACGTGCATCGCTTCGCGCCCGGTAACTCCATCACCTTGTGCGGCCACACTTTCGCGCATGATCAAAGCCTGGAAGGCCATTCCGACGCCGATGCCGGGCTGCATGCCCTCACCGATGCTATTCTTGGCGCGATTGGCGAGGGCGATATTGGCGTGCATTTCCCGCCTTCGGATCCGAAATGGAAAGGCGTGGATAGCGCGCGCTTCTTGCAGCATGCCGTGGATCTGCTGCGCCAGAAAGGCGGCGCGGTGAGCCATATCGACATCACGTTTATGTGCGAGCGCCCCAAAATCGGCCCGCAGCGCGCGGCGATGACCAAGCGCCTGTCGGAACTGCTGAAACTTTCACCCGACCGCATCGGCATCAAGGCCACCACCACCGAAGGCTTGGGCTTCACCGGCCGCGGCGAAGGCCTTGCCGCGCAGGCGGTGGTCACCGTACGGTTACCGTTTTTGCCGGATACTCAATAATGTCACTCCAGCGAATGCTGGAGTCCATGGCAACCACCTTTCTACCTGATAGGTTTCTGCCATGGATGCCAGCCTGCGCTGGTATGACATTTTGGAGAATTTAAAAATGTTACCCAACGACGTCCTCAAACAAGCCGCGCAAGTTGTCGCTCTTTACAAAATAAAGGGCCGCAAGCTGGCGCTGGCGGAATCCTGCACGGGCGGGCTGGTGGCGGCGGCCATTACCAGTGTTTCCGGCGCATCAGACATGTTCGAACGCGGCTTTGTCACCTATGCCAATGAAGCCAAATCGGAAGAAATCGGCGTGCCCCCCGCCCTGCTGCGCGCGCATGGCGCGGTGAGCGAGGAATGCGCCCTCGCCATGGCCAAGGGCGCGCGAAGCAAAGCGCGGGCGGATGTGGGTTTATCGATCACCGGCGTCGCGGGCCCCACCGGTGGCAGCGACAAGAAACCCGTGGGGCTGGTGTATATCGGCATGGCCTGCCCGAAGGGCAGCGGGGTGAAGAAATTCAATTTCAAAGGTGACCGCGCCTCCATTCGCCATCAGGCCGTGGCGGAGGCGCTGGCTTGGCTGCTGGAGCGCGAGAAGAAGTTTTAAACGGCCCAAATACATAGGAAATTGGCCTTTCAGAAAACGTTAGATATTAGCGGTTATTCTGGCACAGCCCCTTTTTAAAGAGCCTTTTTATGTCCAACGCCGCCGGAAAATATATGTATC
>JACQAB010000168.1 GCA_016195205.1 Pseudomonadota bacterium | reverse complement strand
TTTTGCAGCGCCGCGGCGCAATCGGGCTTCCGCGCGCAAGTGTTATCCTTTGCCGCCTCCACGATAGCGGTGTTGATCTTGGCCAGCCGCAGCTTGGCGCCTAAAACCTGATGCGCGCGGATGCGGGCCAGCGGGTGAACCTTGTCCGGCCCGCAAAGATCTATACGCGCCGGCGCGCGCGTAAGAATGGCGCGGTAGCAGGCGCGGTTCGGCGCGCTGGAAAGATCAGGCGGCGTTTCAAGGATCGGCCCTTGGGCCTGGGCGGCGGCGGGCGCGGCCAGCAGCCAAAGGATTCTCACGCTTTTAATAAGAAACTTCATTTTTCTCTCTAAATTTCTCTCTAAAAAATACCGGGCTTATCTATTTTACCCTATCGGGGATTTTATTGCAGCCCATATTGTTTGGCCATGGCGCGCAGAGTGCGCAGACGGCCCTCCGCCTGGGCTGTTTCTGCCGGTAATTGCTCGCGTTGCGGCAGAAGATCCCTGTAGTTGTCGTCTTTGGCACAGCCGGGCAAGGAGGTAAGCCACATGCCCAGGTCGCCATCCCCGGCGCATTTTTCTTCCATGCGTATGGCGTGGGCAAGGTCGCGCGTAACCGGGTGAGCACCCCTGCAGATATTCGCGGTCGGAAAATCATGCAGGATGGCCTCAAAGCAGGGCCGGTCTTTGGAAAGATTCAAAAGTGGCGCGGCGGTTTGCTGGGCGGATGCGGCGCTGGTGCTTGCGGCAAGCAGGGCCAGGTAACTGAGGGCCTTCAGGGAAAAACGCATGGATCCTCCTGCAAAACAAACCAGGAATCATGCGGTTATAGGTGGGTTTTTTGTTCAGGAAAAGGGAAAAAGTTTCCCCCGCCGAATCTTGCAAATTTTAATTTATCTTAACCCGTTTTCCACGGGGTTTCGGGCAGCTTAGCCACCGTCACGTGGCTAAAGGGAAGAGGCTGGCGTCAGGGAGGCGTGGCGTTTCGGCTCTGTGTCGGCCTCGGCGCGGTTGTGTTTATTGAAGTCCTTGAAGCGTTCGGCGATCGCCTCGATCATGCGTCCGTAAGTCCCACTCCCGGGCGCCCACTTCTCTGCCAGATCCGCAAAGGTGATCGGCCGCTCGAACCTCTTATGCCAAGAGTCCAACACGCCCCATTCCTGTACCTTGCGCGTGCGTTCAGCAATCGGATTTTCTATCTTATCGCCTGCATACAACAACAAATGCTGAAGATGTGCCTTAACGCCCTCGGCCAGTGACTTGAATGTTTCGCCGGGCACGCCACCGCCCGTCGCGCCGAGACCGGCAAAGTTGTTTTGCTCCGGCCTCACATCGCCTTGCCGGCCGCCATTCTTGAAGGAAAGACTGCCGGTTTCCAGTATTGCCTGAAAAAGCGCGTAATCGCCCCTGACGCCCAACGCCTTTCCCTGCTCCAGGTATTCTTCGGCGATACTGGGAACATCTTTGGCAGGGTCACCTTTAAAGCGCGGGTCGAGGTCCGGATTCCGCATTTCTATATATTGCATCAGGCGGGCGGCAAATGCCTTCATGCTTTTAGGCGTGTCGCTCTCAGGGGCAACGGATTTGATCGGCGGCATATCAGTCATGGGACCAAAGTCTATCGGCGTATCGTTACCAATCACTTAATTGTTGTGGCAAGCGCGACTTTCGGGCTTGCGCGTCGCGGTGATTTTTTTTGCGTTATTTTTTGGCGCGAATAGCGTGTTTTTATTTTTACAAAAAAGTAATAAACGGCACGCGAATTTTTAAAGATTATTAATTCCGGCGGCTCATCGCCCTATCCCGTTTTCCACAGCGTTTCCGGCAGCTTGGCCACGGCCATGGCATGGGCGGTGATTTCCTCGGCGGATGGCGCATGGGCGCGCGGCGGGCGCGCCTCGCGCTTGCCATTCACGCTGCCCGAGGAACTGCGCACCGCGAAGCTGATGGAGATTTCGCGCTGTCGGCCGCCACACAATTCCAGATACACCTCGGCCAACAGCCGCGCATCGAGCAAGGCGCCGTGCAGGTTGCGCGCGCTGGCATCGACGTTGAAGCGTTTGCATAAGGCATCCAGATTGCAGGGCTGGCCCGGGAAAGCCTTGCGCGCCAGCGTTAAACTGTCGATCACGCGCGAGGGCGCGATGGGCGAGAAGCCCAGGCGTTTCAGCTCGGAATCCAGGAAGTTGATGTCGAAACCGGCGTTATGCGCCACCAGCGGATCGGCGGCGATGAAATCAAGGAACTCGCCCACCACT
>JACQAB010000175.1 GCA_016195205.1 Pseudomonadota bacterium | reverse complement strand
AGGTTGAAAACAAAGGGTTTCTTCATGGTTTTCAGGATAGTCGCCGCGGCTTCCAGCATCGGCGCGGCCTCACCCTCCATCAGCTTCGGATCCAGATTGCCCTGCAGCACGGCATGAATATTTTCCTGCGCCCAGGCCAGGCCGGCGCTGGTATCCAGCGACAGCGCGGTAACTTTGGTCTCGCGCGTATAATGCGCCAGGTTTTCCACCAGGCTTTGGCGCGGAAAACCGATCACCGGAATATGCGGGAACACCGCATGAATTTTTCGCACCAGCGCGCGCGTCGGCGCGACGACGTAATCTTCGTACATTCCAGGCGGCGCTAACCCGGCATGAGAATCAAAAATCTGAATCGCTTCGGCGCCGGCTTTGATCTGCTCGATCAGATAAAAACCGCTGGCTTCCACCAGCACATCCAGCAATTGCCTGAAAATACGGTCGGCCGAAAGAGAAAAATCACGCGCATAAAGAAATTGGTCGGCGCTGTTGCCCAGCATGTAACAAGCTACTGTCCAGGCCCCGCCGCAAAAGCCGATCAGCCCTGCCTTTTCAGGCTTTTCCTGCTTGATGCGTTTCACGGTTTCATAAATCGGAGACGTACGCGAATAAAATTTTTCCGTTTCAAAAACCGGCATGGTTCCAAAAAATTTTTCTAGAACCGGGCCTTTACCTTCGATAAATTCCAACGCGTAACCCAGCCCGTAAGGTACCATCAGGATATCAGAAAACAGAATCGCTCCATCCATTCCGAAACGCTTCACCGGCTGCAGCGTGACCTCGGCTGCAAGCTCTGGGGTCAGGCACAGACTCATGAATGATCCGGCTTGTTTGCGCAAGGCCTGATATTCGGGAAGATATCTTCCCGCCTGGCGCATGAGCCAGATGGGAACTCGTTCCGGTCTTTCACCGCAAAGCGCGACGAGAAGATTTTTTTTATTCCCCATCATCTTTTGAATCTTAGTAGTGGTGGTAGTAGATAGCTGTGAATGGCGGTAATACCGTTTTTTTCACAACTTCACCAGTAGAGCATGCACAAGCCTTGCACAGCGCGGGAATACGGTAGGAACGCCCCATCCCGTGTAAAGCCCGTGCTTGGCCTGGGGATGGTTCCGGGGATGATTAGGGAATACAAGTTTTGGACTCCCTCTGCATTGAATCCGCCCCCAGCGGGATGAAACGCCGCAGCGTTTTCTAATTAGACTCGCGAAAGGATTTTTTGGTGCCGGTTTTTCCCTTGCGCGGATTCCACACACAGGGGCTCTGGGCAAAAGCGGGGGCGAATCAGAAATCTATTTATCGGGATAGGAGAAAACCAACCGTAGAACTTGGCGAGTTAACGTTTTCTATTTAAGTCAAGCTTGAGCGGCTTTATATTTGCCGCCGTATGGTCGTTCCATAAGGGATCTTGCATTATTCTCTGCTGTTCTATTTCTCGCATAATTCTTGGCTGGTCATTTGAGTAAAATTCGCTTCGCGGACTCCTAACAAATTCTTCTTGTCTTTCCGATAACGATTTTTGTCGTGTCAGCAAGCCCTCGAAGCTTTTCCATGTCTTGCCGAAGGAATCTGTCCAGGAACCCATTTTCTTCTCCTGACGAATAGGAATCAGGTAGAGTTTAGGGTGGCATTCTCTAGATTTTATTAATTCGAAAAAAGCTTTAATATCTGATCCCTGATCCCTGGCAACTGACATCTGAATGCCCCTCAACCTGCATCTTATTTCCGATTCCACCGGCGAAACGCTGAACCACGTGGTGCGCGCCTGCGTGGCGCAGTTCGAGGGCGCCGAGGTCAGCCAGCATATCTGGACGCTGATCCGCTCGGAGCGGCAGATGGCCATGGTGTGCGAGGCGCTGGTGAAAACGCCGGGCATGGTGCTGTTCACCATTATTCAGGAGCCGCTGCGCGACATGCTGATGGCGACTTGCCGCGCCGCGGGCATTCCCGCCATTGCCGTGCTGGATCCCGTGCTTTCGGCATTGTCGACGGCGCTGGGCCGCGCCGCCGAGCATCGCCCCGGCCGGCAGCACGCGCTGGACCAAAGCTATTACAAGCGCATCGAAGCGATGGAGTTCGCGCTGGCCTGCGACGACGGCCAGGGGTTGGACAAGCTGAACAAGGCCGAGGTGGTGCTGGTGGGCGTGTCGCGCACCTCGAAAACACCCACCTGTCTTTATCTGGCCAATCGCGGGGTGTTCGCCGCCAATATTCCGCTGGTGGCGGGCGCCACGCCGCCGCCGGTGCTGCAGGAGTTGAAAAAGGCGTTGATCGTCGGGTTGACGCGCGATGCCGGCAGCCTGATCGACATCCGCCGTAATCGCCTCCGCGCGCTGAACGAAGAGCTGGAAACCTCGTACACTGAGCGCGAGACGGTGGAAAAAGAAGTGCAGGCGGCGCGGCGGCTGTTTACGCAGGCGGGCTGGCCGGTGATTGACGTGTCGCGCCGCTCGATCGAGGAAACCTCGGCGGAAATCCTGGCCCTGCTCGGCCAGCGCGGGGAAGGCGTTTCCTGAACTAGGGCTTGGGCTCATTATAAGGCGAATCTTTCCAATGTCATCCCGGCCAAGCGACCCCCGCAAAAGCGGGGGAAGCGCGAGCCGGGATCCCATTTATTAAAAAAACCAAATGGGATCCCGGGTCTCAGGGCTCGTTTCACTCGCCCCTCGCCCGGGATGACAGGCTTTTAATAAGTCGGAACCCTAGCTGCCGCAGATCTGGTCAAGAACTCTTCCAAGGAGACGCGCGGGACGCCAGCGGCTCAGCCGCGGCTCAAGAAAAGATTCCGAAGGAACAGAAACGCGGTTTGCAAGGGCCTCCCGCATATCTGCCATGAGGTTCCGGGGAGGTTCTTGCCGTGCTTCGTGCGCTTTACAGGCAAGCAAGGCACCGAAATCGGCCGACGGGCAAAATCCCGTGCCAACAAACATTGCGCTTTCCATGGCGGCAAACAGTTCACTGCGGCCAAGGCTGTGCATCGTGGGGCCGGGTTCCCAGGTTGGGTGTTTTCTGTCTGCGCTCATTTTTATCTCCTTAAAATTATGAAAAAACTAACCGAGCCGTTGTCCGGGGGAAACTCTTAAACCACCCGCGTCCCCCCGGCTGCCGCGCGGCAGTTCGGATCCTCCATCGAGGGCGACTTCGATCTGGCCGCTATCAGCTTCGGGCAGGTTCGCGCCCTCGGGCCGGCGCTGGGCCGCTACTCTCCCGGCCATGGCGATCAATTCACCCAGCGGCGGGACAAGAGACAAACGCGGCTCCTCCCCCCTGGGCGTCAGGACACCAAGAGACTCTGCTCCATCGAGTGAGATGAACCGCTCATTCACGAGAAGAAACGGGCGGGTTGATTTTGTACTTCTTTCTTTGCTCATATTTCTCTCTCGATGTTATTCGCCATTTTCTGGCTGGGTTAAAGACCAAACTGAACGGTTATCCGCCGGTTGCGTCGTATTCTGGCATCCTCATAGATCATTAGCATTTTTCCGTCGCGCTCCAAAAGGAGGTCACCGTAGGCGACGATCGGCCGGTTTACCTCGGCCGCCGGGTTGAGGCGCAGGATTTCATCGATGCCCGCACTTTCGCTGCCCAGGCCACGGGCATAACACCAAAGCACGTAAGCCAGGGCCGGGCTGCGCCCCAACCCTCCGTCGCAATGCACTAAGGCCCGCAGCTTGCCGTCTTTGCCGGGCTGCCTCTCCATGAACTCTATGGCGTCTTTGACAACGCTTCGAGGCGGCAATTCTCTGCCGGGCCCAGGCATGTTGATATTATAGCATTCAAGAATAAGTTGCCGGCCCTTCCACTTTCTTCCCAGCGCTTTTTCCAGCCTTGGGGCGCTTTGCGTGCCCGGATCCTCGAAAGAGATGACGACGTCAAAAGGCCGTCCGTCGCGCTCGGCTCCTCTAAGGCGGTTTAAAACTTCAGCGACGCCACAGGTTTCTAATTCCAGATCCATATGGATTCCTTATTATGCCGCGGCAGTCTAGCGAAGCGGTTACGGCTTCCCAAGCGCTAATTTGAATTTTAAGATGGATTAACTGGTTAACGTGAAGGCCCCGATGCCCGCCTTTATCCTCGCCTCAAAAAGCCAAAGCCGCTGTGACATGCTGGTGCGGGTGGGCGTGCCGTTTACGGTGGATGCTTCCGAGGTCGATGAAGATGCGATCAAGGCGCGTTGCCTCAAGGAAAAGAAAAGCGTTGAAGAAGCCGTGTTGGAACTGGCCCTGGCCAAGGCCGCGGCGGTGGGCGCGCGGCACCCCGGTGCGCTGATCCTCGGCGCCGACCAGATTCTGGAATGCGAAAATTGCTGGTTTGACAAGGCCAAAACTGTGGCTGCGGCTAAAGAGCAACTGCGCTTCTTCTCGGGCAAAACGCACCGGCTGATCACCGCCGCGGTGCTGCTGCGGAAAGGCAAAAACGTGTGGCAGAATATAAGCATCACGCGGCTTTCGGTGCGCGCGTTGTCGGATGATTTCATCAACGATTACTGCGCGTGCCTGGGCCCCGGTTTGCTGCGCAGCGTCGGCTGTTATCAGTTCGAGGGGCCGGGCGCGCAGCTTTTTGAAAAGGCCGAGGGCGATTTTTTCAGCATCCTCGGCCTGCCGCTTTTGCCGCTGCTGGAGGTTTTGCGCCGCGAGGGCGTTCTTAAGCGGTAGGATTTTTCGCGGGCCCATGGTATAACCGCGCTATAGCTTGAAGGAATATTCGAAAATGATGACACGCGTTTTAAAACAGGCCGTTGTTTTGGCCCTGGCCGCCTCTCCCGTTTCTGCCCAGCAGCTTTCGGCCAAGCATCAGGCTTGTGCCAACGCCATTGTCGAAGATACCCGGGACAAGGAGACGCTCTGCGCCGGCGCCCCGGCCGGGGTGGTGGAAGCCGCGCGGCTGGAACGGCTGGAGCGGCTGGAAAAAGAAACGCAAAGCGATGTGGAAAGACTGCCGGAGGAAGGCCTTGGCCATCGCCTTCCGCCCCCTATCACCTTTCCCGTTCAGCCACCGGTTAAAGGGCCATAGGACTATATTTCCTGTTTTGCCTGATGTTATCCTTCGGCCATGCCGCCCGAAAAAACAAAACGCGCCTGCGTGATCGGCTGGCCGGTGAAGCATTCGCGCTCGCCGGTCATTCACGGTTACTGGCTGAAAAAATACGGCCTCAAAGGAAGCTATGAGGCCGTGGCGGTGCCGCCCGACGGGCTCGAAAAATTCCTGCGCGGGCTGCCGCGCGATTACGCGGGCTGCAACATCACCCTGCCGCACAAGGAAGAAGCACTGGGCTTGATGGACGAGGTCGACCCCTTGGCGCGCAAGGCCGGCGCGGTGAACACCGTGGCGGTGCGGCCGGGCGGCAAGCTCTATGGCTTCAACACCGATATTCACGGCTTCACCCGCAATCTGGAAAGCGCTGGAAAAGCCTGGCAGAAAAAGAAACCGGCGCTGGTCGTCGGCGCGGGCGGCGCTTCGCGCGCGGTGGTGGCGGCGCTGGTGGGGGCGGGCTGCGCCACGATTTACATCACCAACCGCACGCCCGAGCGCTTGCGCCTGCTGGGCGAGGAGCTCAGCGCGGCGTTCGGCGTCTCGCTGCATCTGGTCGGCTGGCATGACCGCGAAGACGCGCTGGCGACGGTGGATCTGGTAGTCAACACCACCTCGCAGGGCATGGAAGGCGCCCCGGCGCTGGAGCTGGATTTAAGAAAGCTGAAAGACGGCGCGCTGGTCGCCGACCTGATTTACACGCCGCTGGAAACGCCGCTGCTGCGCGAGGCGGTGCGCCGCCATCATCCCACAGTGGGGGGGCTTGGCATGCTTTTGCACCAGGCCGCGCCGGGCTTCGAGGCCTGGTTCGGCGTGAAGCCCGAGGTGGATGAGGAACTAAGGAAAGTGGTGGAGGATGATCTTGCCAAGGCAAAGTAGGTTCGAAGGTTCGGAGGTTCGAAGGTTCGGGAACAGTCTGCTTCGCACCTTCGCACCTTCGCACCTTCGCATCCAGGGTTTTTCATGAAAATCCTCGCGCTCACCGGATCGATCGGCATGGGAAAAAGCACGGCCGCCGCCATGCTGCGGCGCATGCGCGTTTCCGTTTATTCAGCCGATGAAGCGGTGCATGCGCTGCTGGCGTCCGGCGGACGCGGCGTGGAGAAAGTGGGGTCGCTTTATCCCGCCGCCTGCCGCACCGATCCGCGCGGGCGGAACTTCATCGACCGCGATCTGTTGAGCAAGGCGGTGTTCGCCGATAAAGCGCTGATGCTGAAACTGGAAGCCGCCCTGCATCCGCTGGTGCGCGAGGAAGAAAAAAAGTTTTTGAAAGGCGTGCGGCGGCACCGCCATGCGCTGGCGGTGATCGACATTCCCTTGTTATATGAAACGCGCGGCGAAAACCGCGCCGACGCGGTGATGGTGGTCACCGCGCCGGGCTTCCTGCAAAAGCAGCGGGTTCTCTCGCGCCGCAACATGACGCCGGAAAAGTTAAAGGGAATTTTGGATCGCCAGATGTCCGGTGCCGAAAAGCGCAAACGCGCTGATTTTA
Source organism: Pseudomonadota bacterium (assembly GCA_016195205.1). Classification (GTDB taxonomy): domain Bacteria; phylum Pseudomonadota; class Alphaproteobacteria; order UBA9219; family RGZA01; genus JACQAB01. The sequence continues at coordinate 511 of JACQAB010000175.1, read as the reverse complement.
TTGTGCCGACGGGCTTGGGCCGGGGCTTTACCTGGAAAAAGTTAAGAAAAATAATGGCGCATTTTCAGCTCCCCGCCCAGAAAAAACCGGCCCGCGTTAAGAAATAATGTTGCACCGCCGCGCCTTTTTTCTGGAGATTCGCCGGGAAAACCGGCTATAGAAGACCGGTCAAAATTTCCAAACCATTTCCAGGGGAAATGAAAATGAGATTACCTCTACGCGATTTGCTCACCATGCTTGTGTCGTCCAGATCCACTGTTGCGGTTCGCGGCGGCGCTCATTCACAACTGCGATCAGATACCGCCGCGCCGGGGGTTGGCGGCCGCGCCGGAGAAATTGAAGCGGCTCCCACCGAACCGGCAGGCGTTTATAAACCCGCCCCCTATCTTGTAAATCCCTGGTCCCTGCCGGGTTAAGTTCACGGTCCTAAAAAAATTAGGGGCTGTCGTAGATAAGCCTTAAGTAAAGCACCATTTGGTTAAAGTAAATAGTTGCTGGCGGTGTGAGCCGT
>JACQAB010000174.1 GCA_016195205.1 Pseudomonadota bacterium | reverse complement strand
GGTGGAAATAGTGGCCGAACAGTTGATGCGCCATTCGGTTCCGGCCCCGCTGGCTGAGCAGATTTTAAGCATCGTCACGCATTTTGCCGATCACGATGCTTTAATCGCCCTGGGCGCGGCGATGGACAAACTTTTCAAATTCGCGCCGCTGTTCGATGCCGCCAACCCACGGCCTATCTGCCTGGTGGGCCCGCCGGGTGCCGGAAAAACCCTGACCGTGGCCAAAATCGCCGCGCAACGGGTGCTGAACAAAAAAAACGTGGGCGTGATCACCACCGATTTATCACGCGCCGGGGCGGTGGAGCAGCTGGCCGCTTATACGCGCCTTCTGAAAGTGCGTTTGTTCGAAGTGGAAGATGTGACCGGCCTGAAAGACGCGGTGGAATCCTACAAACCGGGAGAATATATCCTGGTCGATAATTCCGGCCGCAACCCCTATAACAAAAATGATATCGCCGATTTGAAAAAGCTGGTGGCCGCCAGCGATATGGAACCGGTGCTGGTGCTGCCCGCCGGGCTGGATGCCTTTGAAGCCTGCGACATGGCGCGCGGCTTCATGGAAGTAGGCGTGAAAAAAATTATTCTTACTAAGCTTGATCTGGCCCGCCGCCTGGGCAGCCTGTTGGCCGTGGCGCGCGAAACCGGCCTGTCCCTTTGCGAGATGAGCGTGTCGGCCAAAGTGACCGACCCGCTGCAACCTCTGAATGCCGTAACCTTTGCCCGCCTGCTTCTGCCGCGCGAGATCGTTGCCCGCGCGCTGAAGTCGGCAACCGCCTGATGGAGAGAATGAGATGACTGATGCCGGCCTTGCCAACATGAACGCCCCCGCCCTGCTTTCCTGCCCAAACATGATTGCCGTCGCCAGCGGCAAGGGCGGCGTGGGCAAAACCTGGTTTGCCGTCACGCTGTGCCACGCGCTGGCCAAAACCGGCACCCGCACGCTGCTGTTCGACGGCGATCTGGGCCTGGCGAATGTGGATATTCAGCTGGGCTTGACCCCGCAGAAAGACCTGGGCGCCGTGATTGAAGACCGCGTGCCGCTGGCCGGGGCCGTGACCAACTTCAAGGAAGGCGATTTTGATATTATCGCGGGACGTTCGGGCTCAGGCAATCTGGCCACCCTGCCCGCGCAGCGTTTGGCGGAATTGCGCAATGACCTGATTAAGCTGGCCAGCGGCTATGACCGCGTGGTGGTGGACCTGGGCGCAGGGGTGGACAAAGCCGTGCGGCTTATGGCCGGCCCGGCGGCGCTGACCTTGGTGGTAATCACCGACGAGCCCACCTCGCTTACCGATGCCTATGCCTTCATCAAGCTAACCGTGTCGTCTAATCCCGGCGCGCCGATGGGCATTGTGGTGAACATGGCCGCGAACCCGAATGAAGGCCTGAAAACCTATGAAACCATCCTTAGCGTTTGCAAAAACTTCTTGAAATACGAACCGCCGCTGATCGGCGTCATCCGCCGCGATGTGAAAGTGCGCGAGGCGATCAGGGCGCAAATCTCGCTGCTGACGCGCTATCCGAATTGCGAAGCCGCGCAGGATATTGAAACCATTGCGGCAAAGATATTAGAAAGGAAATAGTGCTCAGTTGTCAGTGCTCAGTATAAAACCTTGCTGAGCACTGAAAACTGAGCACTGAGCACTCCTTATGGCTGGCCCTACCCCAGAGCAGATGCAGGCGGCCAATGCCGCCCTGCAACAGACGTTGCAAAGCATGCAGCAGGAAAACGCCGCGGTGACGCAGCGCAGTTTTCCGGTCACCATCCAGAACTCGGCATTGAGCACCGATCCGGCCACGCTGACACGCGCGCTGGTGCTGGAAGGCACCGCCGTGGGTGCCGGGCTTGACCAGTTGATCATGCGCACCGCGCAGGGCGAGGTGGTGCTGAAGGTTCAGCAGCTGCAGGAACAGGAATTGCTGAACCTGCTGCCCTCGCGCGTAACGCTGCAGCTGCGCCCGGGGCCCGATGGTTTGCAGGCGGTGCTGGTGGTCGGCAATAAGCCCGTTACGCCCGATAAACCGGTGGATAGCCTTAGCGCCGGCACGGCTTCGGCTTCTAATCAAACCTTCACGCCCGAAATTCCCAAGATCAACCAAATTTATCAGGCGCTGGTGCTGCCTTCCTCGCTTTTTGCGGCGCGGACCATGGAAGAATTGCTGAGACTTCTTACCGCCAAGCCCGCTCCGCAGGTGCCCGCCCAAGGGAAAGCGTCCGCTCCGCCGCCCAACCAGGCACAAACACTGCTTGGCGCGGTGATGCAGAAGCTTGGCTTCACCGTGGAAAATCGCAATGCGCAAACGGCGATGAATATGATGCCCGCCCTGCCCTCTGGCCTCTCTTCGCCTTCGGTGGGAAGCGCAGGCCCTGCCCTGCCCAACCTGCCGCAGATAACTGCCATAAAAATCCTGGGCGTCATCACACCCGAAGTAAAAACACCCGGCGTTGTTCCACCGTTTATTCCCGTTACAGAGGACGAGAACACTTCTATCGCCATGGTGCGTGGGAATACGCCCTCGGGCAATCCGATTTTAAGCCTAGGCGATCGGCTGGTGGCCGTGCAGGGCGGGCGCAACTGGCCGGTGGGCACACAGGTGAAGGTGATGATCGGCCCTGGTGCCGGTCTTGTGCTGGAAGATGGCGGCGCGCCAGAAGCCAAGAACTGGGCGGGGCTGCGCCAAGCGCTGGAAGTGCTGGCGGCGCAATCACCGGGCCTGCTGGCCGATGTGGCGCGCCTGCGCCTGCCGAATGCGGCGGCCTCGCAGTTGCCAGGCGCGCTGTTGTTCCTGTTCGCCGCTTTGCAGAAAGGCGCGCCTGCCTGGCTAGGCGAGGAATTCACCCAGAAACTGAAAGAACTGGGCAAGGAAGAGTTGATCCGCCAGATCACCGACCAGTGGCGCGCGCAGATCAACCAATCCGCCGAAGGGCCGGGCGGCGAGTGGCGCGGCATGGCCATTCCCATTTTCGATCAGGAAAAAATGCAGGTGCTGCGCTTTTATGTTTATGACCCGCCTGGCGAACGCGGCAAAAACCGCAAGCGCGACCCCAATCATGCCCGCCGCTTTGTGATGGATCTAGAACTCAGCCGCCTTGGCCCCATTCAGCTGGATGGCCTTGTGCACAAAAAGCGGCTGGATCTGGTGGTGCGCACGGCGCATGCGTTCGAGGCCGCGCTGCGCAACGAGTTGACCACGCATTTCAACCGCACGCTGGAAGAAGTGCGCTATACCGGACAATTAAACTTCGCCGCCAACCGCATGGGATGGGTGGAGATTAGAGAGAAACCGGAGAAACATTTGTTGAAAGAGGTATAAAGTTATCTATTAACAGTTCTATTTTTTATGTTATTATCATTCCATGAATATCAATCTATCTCCTGAAACCGAAGCGTGGTTAAAAGCCCAGGTGCAAAGCGGTCATTTTGCATCCTATGAAGATGCAATCGACTACACGATAAAGCTAACGGCTTTACGCGAAACGTTGCATGCCTCTATTGCCGATCCGCGCCGTTACAGCGTGGATGAAGTGCGCGCCAATCTGAAGACTCATTTCAGCGCCAGGGCCAACGATCAATCAGCTTCCTAAGTGCGCCGCCTCGTTTTCACTCCGGCTGCCCAGGCCAATCTGATCGAAATTGCTGAATACATCGAAAATTCTAGCGGGCAACTCGCCATTGCCGAACGCTTCATCACCCAACTTATTGAAAAATGCGAAGAACTTGCGAATCTTCCCGGCACTTTAGGCAGGCTGCGTGAAGAACTTTTGCCTGAATTACGCAGCGTGGCTACAGGCAATTACGTTATTTTCTTTCGCTATGTTGGCAATTTTTTTGAGGTCATTAATATTCTGGAGGGACATCGCGATATTGAGCGTTATTTTAGGCCCGAGGAATAGAAAATGAGCCTCCACCCCTGCCGCGAATGCGGCCATGAAGTCAGCGACGATGCCCTGGCGTGCCCGCATTGCGGCTGCGCCCATCCGGCCGTGCAAAAAAGCCTGGGTTGCGGGGGATGGGTTTTATTATTCGCGGCGCTGGCGATGGCGGCAGCGGTGATACGGACGGTGATTGAGAGGCACTAGCCAAAAAACGAAGTGTCATCCCCGCGTAGGCGGGGATCCACGATAGGCCACAAGCCGTGTCGTTTGGCTCTCGTGGATGCCCGCCTGCGCGGGCATGACATTGCATTTTTAGAGAACCAGCTTAAACGCTTAACTTTTATCTTTCCGGTCATGATGCCGCATACCGGCCTGCTCGTCATAGTCAATGGTTTCCACGCGGGCTTCTTCGGCGCGGGCCTCTTCATCCCAGTTTTCCTGGATGATTTCATAGCGTTTCAGTTCCTCGAACAGCACCGCCAGTTTTTCGCGTTCAACGTCGATTTCGCGGTTGGCCAGAACCAAAGCCTTTTGTAAATCCTCGTGCCGGTCGATTTCCTTGCGCAGGAAGGCGCCGAAAATGAAGCCGCCCTCTTTCTGCGCGGCATGGTTCTTTTTTTCACTTTCCACGCGGGCCCGCAGTTCGGCAATGGCGGCCTGCAGGGCGTCGGCCTTGCGCTGCCTGGCGGCAAGCACCTTGCGCTGCGCATCCACATAGAGCTTCTGCATTTTGATGAGCGTTTTTACGTCGCGCATTTTATCCTCTTATGTCATCCCGGCCGAGGGCTTTAGTCCGAGAGCCGGGATCCCATTTGTTTTGTAGCAACCAGAATAAAATGGGATCCCGGATAGCCGCTTCGCGGCTTCCGGGATGACAATTCTCTATTTAGTTCCTTCCATACCCAATATCTTCGCCAACTGCGCATAGCCGGTGGCCAGATCACTGCGCTCTTCCTTGGCCTGTTCCAGAAAAGCTTCCAGCGCGGGGTTATAGGCAATCGCCTCGTCGGTCAGTGGGTCGGAACCCCGGCGATAAGCGCCCAGCCTGATCATCTCGGCCATGTTGTCATAGGCGGCCAGCAATTGGCGCGCGCGGATCACCAGCTTGTTCTCGGCTTCCGAATTGCAGTTTGGCAGAGTGCGCGAAATGCTGCGCAGCACGTCAATGGCCGGATAGCGCCCGCGCTCGGCAATCTGCCGGTCCAGCACGATATGGCCATCCAGAATGCCGCGCACCGCGTCGGAAATAGGTTCGTTATGGTCGTCGCCATCCACCAGCACCGAGAAAAGCCCGGTAATGCTGCCGCTTTTGGGACGGCCCGGTCCGGCGCGTTCCAGCAATTTCGGCAACTCCGAAAAAGTGGAAGGCGGATAGCCCTTGGTGGTGGGCGGTTCGCCCGCGGAAAGGCCAATTTCGCGCTGAGACATGGCAAAGCGCGTGATGGAATCCATAAGGCACAGCACGTTGCGGCCCTGGCCGCAGAAATATTCCGAAATGGCCATCATCATATAGGCCGCCTGGCGGCGCATCAGCGGCGCTTCGTCCGAGGTAGCCACCACCACCACCGAACGTTTCAAACCTTCTTCGCCCAGATCGTCGTGGATGAATTCCTGCACCTCGCGGCCGCGTTCGCCCACCAGCCCGATCACCGAAACATCGGCCGAAGTATAGCGCGCGATCATGGAAAGCATGATGGATTTGCCCACGCCCGAGCCCGAGAAAATGCCCATGCGCTGGCCCAGGCAGCAGGTAAGGAACGTGTTTAATCCGCGCACGCCAAGGTCGATTTTGCCCCCTACCCTTTGCCGTTCATTCGCGGGCGGCGGCGTGTTGCGGATGGGAATGGCCACCGTGCCCATGGGCAGCGGACCTTTGCTGTCAATCGGCTCGCCCAGCGCATTCACCACGCGGCCAAGCCAGGCTTCGCTGGGCGCCACGGTGGGCTGGGATTCCGCCACTTCCGCTTTGGTGCCAAGGCCCACACCGTCAAGCGAGCTGAACGGCATCAGCAGCGCCTTGCCGTCGCGGAAGCCCACCACTTCGGAGAGCACGCGCCGATCGTTTTGGGCAATGAGGTAACAACGGCTGCCAACGGAAAGCTTTCGCTCAACGCCGGCGATTTCCACCAGCAGACCAAGCACGGCCGTGACCCGTCCGAAGTGTTTTACGGACGAAATGCCATCAAGATCGGAAAGAAGGCGCTGGACTTCCATACAGGGATTCAGATTTTGGACAGGTTAGAAAAGCATAAGGCAAAAAGTATAAAATTACTTAACCTGACCTTTATGCATCTTACCCGTTTCAAATGAACTGTTTTTCAAAAGAGGCCTCTCTCTCCTCGCCTCATTCCGATGCAAGCCGGAATCCAATATGGCCAAGCTGCAAGATGGATCCCGGCTTGCCGGGATGAAGCTGTTAGGGTCCGAGCCGATCCGTAACGAAACCGGAACGGACAAATTTTTAGGTCAAAAAAACTAACAGCAAAAACAACAGGCTAAAAATTGCACACCACAATTTCTATGCCAGATCGCCCGTTTTCATAAAAAATTAATGGTTGTTAGGGTTAATTAATGTAACCTTTCCTAAGAAGCCTTAACAAGCCTTAGGTCCGTTAAGGATAAAGGTGAAAATAAGGACAGCTAAAAGGGGAATCCCATGCGCGTGCTGCTTGTCGAAGACGATAGTTCAATTGCCAAGAGCATTGAACTAATGCTGCAAGCCGAAGGCTTCATCGTCGACACCACCGATTTGGGTGAAGACGGTCTCGAGATCGGCAAACTTTACGACTACGACATCATCATCCTTGACCTGATGCTGCCCGACATTGACGGGTATGAAGTTCTGCGCCGCCTGCGTCAGGCGAAGGTGAATACCCCGATCCTGATTCTTTCTGGCCTTAATGAGCTGGACAACAAGATCCGTGGCTTGGGCTTCGGTGCCGATGACTATCTGACCAAGCCCTTCGACCGGCGCGAGTTGGTAGCCCGTATCCATGCCATCATCCGCCGCAGCAAGGGTCATTCTGACAGCGTGATCCGCACCGGCAAGCTGACCGTCAATCTGGATACCCGCACGGTGGAGGTAGAGGGCCAGCCTCTGCACCTTACCGGCAAGGAATATGGCATTCTTGAGCTTCTTTCTTTGCGCAAGGGCACCACCCTTACCAAGGAAATGTTCCTGAACCATCTTTACGGCGGCATGGACGAGCCCGAGCTTAAAATCATCGACGTCTTTGTGTGCAAACTGCGCAAGAAGCTGATGAACGCCACCAGCGGGGACAATTACATTGAAACCGTGTGGGGCCGTGGCTATGTGCTGCGCGATCCGATGGGTGCCGCAGGTGATGAGGCAGCGAAAGCGGCCGCCGCATCCCGGGCCGCTTCGGCTTAACAGAGACCAGATATCAGAGGTCAGATGACAAAGTCTTTGGCGGCCACCGTATTCTTTTTCTGATCTCTGACTTCTGATATCTGATCTCTGGATGTTCCTTCTTACCAACAGCGCCGGGCTGCCCGGCCTGAAAACCACCCTTGCAAAGCTGAAACGCGGCGAAAGCGCGCTGGATGCCATTGAAGCCGGCATCCGCGAGGTGGAGCTGAACGCCCCCTGTCTTTCCGTGGGCCATATCGGCAGGCCCGACATTACCGGCCACGTGACCCAGGATGCCTCGATCCTGTGCGGGAAAACCTTCCGCGCGGGGTCAGTGGGCGCCCTGGAGGGGTTCAAGCACCCCATTTCGGTGGCCCGCGCGGTGATGGAGCGCCTGCCGCATGTGATGCTGGCGGGCGATGGCGCCGCCCGCTTTGCCCGCGAGATCGGCGCGGAGGCCGTGCCCAACCAGCCCACCCCTGCCCTTCAGGAATGGGAAAAATGGTTTCAGGCGCTTCCGGAATCCAAGCGGCGTGATTGGCCGCAAGCGCCGCTGATTGATTTATGCCATGAGCAGATCAATAAAAAATCCTCGCGCGACACCACGGTGTTCATGGCGCAGGACCGCGCGGGAAATATCGCGGCGGCGGCCAGCACCTCGGGCTGGGGAATGAAATATCCTGGACGCCTGGGTGACAGCCCGGTGATTGGCGCCGGAATTTATGCCGATAATCGCTTTGGCGCGGCAGGCTGCACCGGCACGGGCGAAATGGCGTTGCGCATGCTGGTTCCACATGCGCTGATCAACTTCCGCCAAGCCGGGCAAAGCCTTGATAAGGCTATGAAAACCTGCCTTGAGAATGTGCGGTGCCTGCAGGGCGGCTTGCTTTCCGGCCTGGTTATTCACGCGATCGATGAAACAGGAAAGCTGGACGTGGTGGCGGTGAATTACACCACGCCGATCGATTATTATCACTGGGATGGCGTTGCCGCGGCGGCCGTGAAACATGAAGCGAGGTCGGTAAAAATTTCTTACGCCGCCTTCCACAAATCCGCCGGGCAGGCGGCGGGCACGTAAAGCCCTTTATGAGCATCGACGATTTTGAATCGGTTGGTGAGGTTCAGCACCGCCTCGGCCCCGCCCAGGAACAGCACACCGTCAGGCGCCAGATGATCGCTGATGCGTTCCAGAATGCCGGTTTTGGTGGAGGGTTCGAAATAAATCAGCACGTTGCGGCAGAAAACTACGTCGAAACTGCCTAGCGCGCCCCAGTCGCCCAGCAGATTCATCAACCGGAACTGCGCCATTTCGCGCAGCTTTTCGTTGATCTGCCATTTGTCGCCGTTCTGCTGAAAATATTTGATTAGCAGGGTGACCGGCAAGCCGCGTTGCACCTCGAACTGGTTGTAAATGCCCAGTTTCGCACGCTCTACTACTTCGGTGGAAAGATCGGTGCCGATAATGTCAACCTTCCATCCCGCCAGCTTCGCCGCCTCTTCCGACAAGATCATGGCCAAAGAATAAGCCTCCTGCCCGGTAGAACAGGCAGACGACCAGATGCGAATATGCTTTTTGGCGGCGCGCACTTTCAGCAGATGCGGCAGCACCACCTTGCGGAATTGGTCAAACGGCTTCAGGTCGCGAAAGAAGTAGGTTTCATTGGTGGTCATGGCCTCGGTAATGGCGGCCATCACCTTTTCATCGCGCTTGGCGCGCACCTGGGCAGAAAGTTCTTCCAGATCTTTCAAATTCCATTTGCGCACCAGCGGCATCAGGCGCGATTCCACCAAATAGGCCTTGTCGCGCCCCAGCACGAGACCGGAACGCTGCTTCACCACCCCAGCCAATAAATCAAAATCTTCTTGCCTCATGCGGCGGCCCCCCGTTTGGCAAGATTCACCACATAAGGGCCTATGTCCTCAAGCGGCAATACGGCATGGCACAGCCCTGCCCCCGCCACCACGCCGGGCATGCCCAATACGACGCTGGAGGCTTGATCCTGTGCGATCACGGTGCCGCCCGCCCCCACCACGGCCTCGCAGCCCTTCAACCCGTCGCTGCCCATGCCGGTAAGCACAATGACCAGAAGCCGGGCAGCATATACGGTGGCCAGGCTGCGCAGCATGGGATCGGCCGCCGGACGGCAGAAGTTTTCCGGGGCGTCCTGATTCAGGCGGATTACCTTGCGCGAACTTTCCTGCGCAAGCGTCATGTGAAAATAGCCGGGCGCCAGATAGATTTTTCCTGCCTGCACAGGCATGCCTTCGGTGGCTTCGATGCACTCACGGCGGGCTAGCGCGCGGATATTTCCGGCCAGGGCGCTGGTGAACGAGGCAGGAATATGCTGGGTAACAAACACCGGCTGCATCACATCCTTGAAATGCGGCATGAGTTTGAACAAAGCCTGCGGCCCGCCCGCCGAACTGGCCACGGCAATGGCCTCGGGCAGAAGGACAGGCGTTTTCCTTAAAACAAAGGATTTTTCGGCTTGATTGGCCTGCGGCGCGGGCGTTTCTTTGCTGCCCATCGTTAGCCGCTTTCTTCGATAAGCCCAAGCATCTCCAGTTTCGACCGGATGATATCGCTGTCGAACGGCTTCATGATGTATTCGTCGGCACCGGCGGCCAGGCCTTCCTGAATATGCGCGATTTCGTTCTGCGTGGTGCAGAAGATGACCTTAGGCGTTTTTCCGTTCGGAAGGCCGCGCAGCTGTTTCAGAAAATCAATTCCGTTCATGACCTGCATGTTCCAGTCCAGCAGGACAAAATCGGGCATGGCTTTTTTGCATTCCTGCATGGCCAATTCGCCATTTTCGGCCTCGCGGCAAGTGTAACCAAGGCCCTCCATGATGGTGGCGGCTACTTTGCGTATCACGCGGCTGTCTTCAACAAGCAGGCAGGTTTTGGAGGCGGGCATGGGAGTTTTTTATGGAGAATCTTTTCAACAAAACCATAACGCATTTCCCCTCCCTTCGGGAGGGGATAAAGGAGAGGGAATTACCTAGCAGGATTTAGATCATGCTTGATGATGCCCTCCCCCAGCCCCTCCCGACCCGGCTTCGCCAAGGTTACGCCGGGTTGCCGCAGAAAACGCGTCTGCCGTAGCTTTAGCGGAAGTGGAAGGGAGGGGGGAACTTGTATGCACAAGATCAAGCAGGCGCGGAACATCCAGAACCACCAAAAGCCGTCCCTCCAGCCGGAACAGCCCGCAGGCCGTGCCTTGCCAGAGGGGATCGAGATTCACGGGGGTGGGCTCGAAATCTTCGACCGAAAGATGCATCACATCGCCCACGCTGTCGACCATAAGGCTGTAAAGCTCGCCCTTATGCTCGACCACGATGAACATGCCCTGCCCGTCTTCCGAAGATATAAGGCCGAATTTATGGCGCAGGCTGATGGCCGTGGCGATGCGGCCACGAAGATTAACGGCGCCGCATACACCTGCAGGCGCGCAGGGAATCACTGCGATTTTTTGCAGGGGCAGCACGTCGCGCACCTGCAAGACGGGGATTCCGAAAAGCTGTGGGCCAAGGGTAAAAGTGACAAGCTCGGGCGTATCCATGGTTAGGCCGTTCCTTTCATGGGTGGGCGTAGAGACTCGGTCAGCGTGGCCAGAAGCTTGTCACGGTCGAATTTGGGCACATGGCCGGTAAAGCCGGCTTTACGGCAGCGTTCCTGGTCGCGCGGACCGGAAAGGGACGAAAGCGCGATCAGCGGCGTGCCCGCCCAGCGCGTGATGGCGCGAAGATTGGCGGCGAACTGGAAACCATCCATTTCCGGCATTTCCAGATCGCTGACAATGGCGTCGAACATGGCCCCGTTGCTGCACAAGGCCAGAGCCTGCGCGGCGGTACCGACGGCTGTGACGTCATACCCCGCCACGCTTAAATAAGGCGTCAGCAGGTTGCGGAAAAAAGCACTGTCATCCACCAGAAGAAGGCGCGCATGCGCCGGAGATGAATCTTCTTCCTTTTTAGCGAAGGCGTTGCCGAATGCTTCGGCCAGAAAATAGCTGGCATCGACGATGTCGGTGGCCTTACCGCCGATGATGGCGCTGCCCAAATGCGCCTGGCCGCTGCCGGAAAGCTGGATTTGCAGCTCTTCTTCGACAATATCCAGAATTTCCTGAACAACCACGCCTAGGCTGTTTCCATGATCCGAGAACACCAATACGGGCATTTTGCCGCTGCCGGGAATGGAGAAATGGTCATTCGCCGGCATCAGCGGCATCAAATGGCCGTGATATTGGATGACGCGGCGGCCATCGGTTTGTTCCACCGCCTCCATATCCATGCTTTCCAGCCGCGTGACCAGCGACAGGGGCACGGCTTTTTGCGCGCCTTCACCCGCGCGAAACAACAGGAAAGAAATACGATGTTCCCGGCTTTTCTCTTTGGTGGCTTGGGGGCCTTCTTTTACCTCATGAGCTTGGCCGGCATGCGCGGCAAGGCCGTTCGGATCCAAAATCATCACCACGCCGCCACCTCCCAGCAACGTGTTGCCCGAATAGATATTCAATTGGCGCAGCATGGTGGAAATCGGCTTGACCACGATTTCTTCCGTGTCGTGCACTTTATCCACCACCACGCCGAACAGGCTGCTTCCCGACTGCATGACGACGATGT
>JACQAB010000017.1 GCA_016195205.1 Pseudomonadota bacterium | reverse complement strand
GTTTCCTCGTCAAACGGCCGTCCAATCAGCTGCAAGCCCAGCGGCAAGCCATTCGCCGACAATCCGGCGGGCAGCGACAGCCCCGGCAACCCCGCCAGATTAATGGGCACGGTGAAAATATCGTTCAGCCACATCTTCACCGGATCGTCTTCCTTCTCGCCGATGGCAAAGGCATCGCTGGGCGCGGTGGGCATCAGCATCACGTCGCATTTCTTGAAGGCCTGCGAAAAGTCGCGGGCAATCACGCTGCGCACCTTCTGCGCCTTCAGGTAATAGGCATCATAATAGCCGGCGGAAAGCACATAGGTGCCGATCAGAATGCGCCGCCGTACCTCATCGCCGAAGCCCTGTCGGGTATTTTCATACATCTCCTGCAGCGCCTTGCCCGCCACCCGCGCGCCATAGCGCACGCCGTCATAGCGCGCGAGATTGCTGGAGGCCTCGGCCAGCGCGATGATGTAATAGGTGGCCAATGCGTATTTGGTGTGCGGCAGGGAAATGTCGACGATTTCGGCGCCCGCCTCTTCCAGCATCTTGGCGCCCTGCTGCCAGAAGCGTTCAATCTCGGCGGGCATGCCGTCGGCGCGGTATTCCTTGGGGATGCCGACGCGCAATCCGCCAATGCCGCCCTTCAGCGCCGCCACGTAATCAGGCACCGGACGCTTAACCGAGGTGGAATCTTTCGGATCATGCCCGGCCATCGAGCGCAGCAGCAGTGCGGTGTCTTTCACATTGCGCGCGATTGGCCCCGGATGATCCAGCGACGAAGCAAACGCCACCACGCCCCAGCGCGAGCAGCGCCCATAGGTCGGTTTGATGCCGGTGATGCCGCAGAAAGAAGCCGGCTGGCGGATCGAGCCGCCGGTATCGGTACCTGTGGCGCCCAACGCGCTATGCGCCGCCACTGCCGCCGCCGAGCCGCCTGAAGATCCGCCCGGCACCAGCTTGCGCGCCGCTTTAGCGGGGTCCGCGCCGCTCCATGGGCTGATCACCGGTCCGAAAGCCGAAGTGACGTTCGATGAACCCATGGCGAATTCGTCCAAATTCGTCTTGCCCAGCATCACCGCTCCGTCGCGCCATAAATAAGTGGTCACGGTGGATTCATAAGTAGGCGTGAAACCTTTTAGAATATGGCTGGCCGCGGTGGTTTGAACGCCCTTGGTGCAGAACAGATCTTTAATCGCCAGCGGTGCGCCATCCAGCGGGCGGGCCTCGCCCTTGGCATAGCGCGCATCCGATTCCACCGCCATCTTCAGCGCCAGCTCGGGCGTTTCAACAATATAGGCATTCAGCGCGCGGGTTTTTTCCATGGCCGCGATATAGGCCTTGGTCAGTTCCACGGCGCTGAATTTTTTGGCGCGCAAGCCGTCGAGGGCTTCGCTGAGGGAGAGATCGGTTAAAGACGTCATGCGTTATTCAATTCCCGGTTTCGGAGTTTCGAGGTTGCGAGGCTGCGTGGTTGTTAAACCTCGAAACTTCGCAACCACGAAACCTCGCAACCTCTCATTCAACCACCTTCGGCACCACGAAAAACCCCGCCGCTTTCTGGGGCGCGTTGGCCAGGATGTCGTCCGCCGAGCCGCCATCGGTGACCTTGTCCTCGCGCATCGGCAGGCGCGCTTCCACCACTGAGGTCAGCGGCGCGACGTTGTCGGTATCCACTTCCTTCAGCTGGCCGACGAAATCAAGGATGCCGCCCAGCTCTTTGGCCAGGGCGTCTTTCTCGCCTTCCTCGACGCGGATGCGCGCCAGCGCGGCGATGCGGGAAACCAGGGCTTTGTCGACAATCATGAAGAACCGGCCGGATTTTGAAGCTGACGGGCATCATAATTTCTTCGGCGTGAATTACAACCGGGTTTAACGGCGCTTTAGACGCTTAGCGGTGTTCGTGCTGGGCGGCGACAGCCGCTCTTTTGGCCTGTTCATACGGCTTCAGCGCGCCAAGAATGACGTTATTTCCACTAAGGTGCGAACAAGCGCGAATGGCCTGGGCTACGCATTCGCGTTTAAGCTCTGCAGTTTCCGCACTCCGGAAAAAGCTGCGTGTTTCATCAAAAACCGCCAAAACGGCGCTCGCCATTCTTTCCTCACCAAGATCTTTGATAAGGCGTTGAACGGTGAGATCGCTGCGGCCACTGTTGTCTTCATATACATTCAATAAGGCACAAATAACCGCCACACAGGTTTCCTGCGCGCGACGGTCATCGGGTTCCCGTCCCTGCAAAGAAGGATAAAGCGCATAACGCACTCGGGTGGCAGCAGCTTCCACCCAGTCCTTTTTGCGACCAGCAGAATCCTTTGCTTCATCACGAGCGGCTTCGGCGATCCATTTTGCTACCACCTCAATAGGAAACCAGTGCCCCTCATGTTTTTTCATTAACCTCTCGAAAGAAACGCGCAGGGCAAAAGTACGATCATCGTGAATGGTTGTGTATAGACACTGCAGATGGGCCAATGTTTTCTGGCTTGGCCTTTCCCCCAGATCGCTCCAATGCCGAAAGAGGCCCGCTGCCGCAGCCATGGCGCTTCTGGCAGACCTTCTCCAAGAGCCGATGTCTCGGTTTTGTAGTGGATCGTCTGCAGTGGTAACGGCGGTCTCAAAACAACTTTTCAGTCTGTCCAAGACTTCGGCAAGGTATTCAGGATCATCAAGGTTTACAGGAGGCTGTGTCTTGTCGCCAAGGTGATAAAGCTGCGCCCAAATTTCCGTGGCGTCCTTCATGCCTTTGTCTCTGGCTTCTGGGTTAAGCCGCCATTCCCCCTCGGCCTCAGCAGGTAATAAAATATTTCTGCCTTTGGAATCTCTTTCTATCCATGCGGCAGCTTCAGCTTCGCTTACCTCAGCTCTTACCCCGGTATCTCGACTCTTTGCGGCGGCAGCGAGAATCGGCGCGTCAAAATCGCTTTTTACGGTCAAAAGGGCCGCCATAAGCAGGGCGTATTCTTTTCTGACTTCTGCATATGAGCCGGCTTGACGAGGCTTTGTCATTTTATACCTTCCATTTCAAATAAGCGGGGCTGGGCCCAAAACTATGCGCAAAAGAGATACAACTTTTGCCCGCTCTTGCAAACAGCATTTGCTTTTCCCTTCCGTTAACTTTAACTAGTTAAACCCATGTCCCTGCACGAATGGCCGCATATCCTGAAACGCCTGAAAAAAGGTTCCCCCCTGCTGGGGTTGGACCTGGGCACCAAAACCATCGGCGTGGCGATCAGCGACCCGGAATGGAAGCAGGCTTCGCCGCTGCTTACCCTCAAGCGCAAGAAAATTCCGGCCGACCTTGCCTCGCTGGCCGGCCTGGCGGGCGAGCGCGGCGCGCGTGGCTTCGTCATCGGCCTGCCGCTGAACATGGACGGCAGCGAAGGCCCTATGGCGGAAATGATCCGCGCCTTCGTTAAACTCATGCTGGCCCATCAAAGCCTTTTTTCGGGCGAGCCGGAAATCGCCTTGTTTGACGAGCGCCTGTCTTCCGCGGTGGTTGAGCGCTTCCTGATTCAAAGCGATGTCAGCCGCGCCCGGCGCAAGGAAGTGGTTGACAAACTCGCCGCCCAGGCCATTTTGCAAGCGGCGCTGGATCAATGGCAGAATCAGCAAAAAGCTTCATGAAATCGGCTTTCTCCCTTCCCAAAATTCCCGCCGGCCTTTGGCCGCTGGTGGTTTATCTGGCGGTGCTTGGCCCCGTCATGGCGCTGATGCCGCGGCTGATGACTTACGGCACCATCCTCGGCATTTTCCTTACCCTGCCGTTCCTGTTCACCCATGCCCGCGCGGTCAGCGATTTTTTTGCAAAGCCCGCCACGGCGCTGGCGTTCCTGGCGGTGGCCTATGCCTGTTTCAGCGCGGGGTGGAGCCCCAGCCCGCGCGCCTATGCCCGCGCGTCTGACTTTATCTATATCGCCCTGGGCGCCGGGCTGTTCCTTTCGCTGGCGCCGCAAATTCCCTTTGAGGCGCGGCGGCTGTTCCTGCTGGTTTTCGCCGGCGGCTGGGCGGTTGGGCTGGCGATGGGGATGGTGGAATTCTCTCTTCATCATCCCTTGCACCGCGCGGTGTATCACCTTGGCCCCAAGGCCCCTATCACCGAAGATGTCATCAAGCGCACCGCCGGGCTTTTTGCCCTTACCGCCTGGGCGCTGGCCGCCTGGCTGGAAAAAACGCGCGGACGGCCCAGCGCCTCGCTGTTCCTGGCGGCGCTTTTCCTGCTTAGCCTGATATCCACCAGCCGCTCGGCCATGGCGGGCATGGCGCTGGGGCTGATCGTGCTGACCTATGCCAGCTTTTATCCCGAGGCGGCGCGGCGGATGTTGATGATCCTGGTGCTGGCCGGCCTCGTGCTGACCGTGCCGCTGTTCCACCAGATTCCCAAAATTCCCACGGGCATCACCAACTTGATTTTCAGCTCGGCGCGGGCGCGTCTAGGCATTTGGTATTACACCGCACGGCATGTGGAAGAAGCGCCGCTTTTCGGGCATGGGCTGGATGCCTCGCGCGGCACGCAAAACGAAGTAAAAGAAGGCGAGATTCCCAGCATGAAAGCCCGGCGCGGGGTGATCTCGCTGCACCCGCATAACATCTTCCTGCAGCTATGGCTGGATTTCGGCCTGATGGGGGTAACGCTATGGGGCGGATTGCTTTTGTTGCTGCTGTGCGCCACGCGCCGGCTGGAAGCCGCGCTGCAACCCTATGCACTGGGCGCCTTCACCTGCGGCCTCACCATGCTTTCGGTCACTTTTTCACCGGTGCAGGCCTGGTGGGCGGCGGGATTTGTTGTCACCGCCGCGCTGTTTTTGATGCTGGCTCAAAACCGCTCAAGCAAATATTGAATGCAGCTTAAAAATAAAACCCTCTCCCCCTGAAGGGCCGTAATTCAATCC
>JACQAB010000161.1 GCA_016195205.1 Pseudomonadota bacterium | reverse complement strand
GTGATAACCGCAGGCGCGGCACACATTCCAGGTTTCCTCAAGCTCGCGCTTGAACAGCATGGCGCCGCAGCCGGGGCACTTTTCCCACAGGTTGTCGGGCACTTCCCTCTTAGCCACCAGCGCGCGAATGCGTGGACGGACAAAATTGCTGATCCAGTTCATGCGAAAAGTTTCTGACGCTGCAAGATAAAGGGCAAGCACTTTACTCCAAGAATGAGAGCACACGCAAAGAGTGCATCCCACCGAAAGAGCTAATCACACGCGTGAATCTTTCATATACGGCGGGCGGGCACTTTAACCTTAATCCTCTCCTAACATCAATTAACGGCGATTAACCGCGTAAATTCGCGGATTCTTATCCCTTTTTCCACAGAATAGGCGGGTTCTTTCTGGAGAAAATATCATGACAAATGAAACTCCGCAACGGCCGGATACTGCTATTGACCAGGTGACGAGGGCCAATGGCACGAAATATTATGCCGCGACTAAAAACTTCAGCGACTTATTCCGCGCTCTCATCGACAAAGCCACTGCCGATACCAGGACAGGATTGAGTTCCTACGTTTGTGGTCAAACAGATACGGATGGCAAAGTTTTATTCGATAAACCAGGAAAACCCGCGGTCCTTGTCTATGGCGGCGATGCCGATAATGCTTACGCCACAGGCCGGGCCGTACTCAAAGACGAGAAAGCCGCATGCGTTCAACTCGGAGGATTATCTGGGTTGGAGTCATTGGGCCGTCTGGCATCGGCAAAGCGGTCGGGCCCGACCAACGGTTAATATTCTTACGCCGCAACCTTGCCGCGCGCGCCATGCGTGGCGCGGGTGAGGATTTCAACAAAAGCTGAAACCTTTTCCACGATCTGGCCTCTCGGCATTTTCTTTTTCACTAACTCCGCAATCTGCTGCACGATCGCGCTGCCCACCACCACGGCATCAGCGGTGCGGGCGATGGCCGCGGCGCTTTCCGCATCCTTCACGCCGAAACCCACCGCCACGGGCAACTTTGTGCTTTTCTGGATGCGTTCGATGGCCTTGCGCACACGCTCTTCATCCGGCCGCGCCGCGCCGGTGATGCCGGTGATCGAGACGTAATACAGAAACCCGCCGGAATCCTTCAGAACTACCGGCAGGCGCTTGTCATCGGTGGTGGGCGTGGCCAGGCGGATGACGTGCAAGCCGGCGGCCTTGGCCGGCCCGCGCAACTCTTCATCTTCCTCGGGCGGAAGATCCACCACAATCAACCCATCGGCGCCGCTTTGCGCGGCATCCTTGGCGAATTTTTCAAAGCCATAGCGATAGACGGGATTGGTGTAGCCCATCAACACCACGGGCGTGGTGGAATCCGACTTGCGAAACTCACGCACCATGTTCAGCGTTTTCGCCAAAGTAATGCCTGAAGCCAGCGCGCGCAGATCGGCGGCTTGAATGGCCGGGCCATCGGCCATGGGGTCGGTGAAGGCCATGCCGAGTTCGATGATATCCACGCCCGCCTTCGGCAGCGCCTTCATCAGCGCCAGCGAGGTGGCTTCATCCGGGTCGCCCGCGGTGATGAAGGCCACGAAGCCCGCCTGGTTTTTTTGCTTCAAGGCGGCAAAACGCTGGTCGATGCGGTTCATACTCTCTCCTATGTCATCCCGGAAAACGCGAAGCGTTTATCCGGGATCCCA
The DNA here is from genome assembly GCA_016195205.1 of Pseudomonadota bacterium. Classification (GTDB taxonomy): domain Bacteria; phylum Pseudomonadota; class Alphaproteobacteria; order UBA9219; family RGZA01; genus JACQAB01. The sequence goes on along the minus strand of JACQAB010000161.1, from coordinate 23,174 downwards.
TTTGATTTCTTTTTGTAATAAAATGGGATCCCGGCTCGCGCTCGGCTTTGCCTCGCTTGGCCGGGATGACAGAAAGAGCGGTTCATATTTTCATTCCCAGCTTTTCGGCGACCGTGAAAATATCCTTATCGCCGCGCCCGCACATATTCATCACCAGCAAATGATCCTTCGGCAGCGCCGGCGCGATTTTGGTCACATAGGCCAGCGCATGCGCCGGCTCCAGCGCGGGAATGATGCCTTCCATCTTGCTGCAAAGCTGGAACGCATCCAAAGCTTCCTGGTCGGTGGCGGAAACGTAAGTCACGCGCTTGGTGTCATGCAGATAGGCATGCTCGGGCCCGATGCCGGGGTAATCCAGCCCGGCCGAAATGCTGTCGGCCTCGGTAATCTGCCCGTCTTCGTTCTGCAGCAAATAGGTGCGGTTGCCATGCAGCACGCCCGGCGCGCCGCCGTTCAGCGAGGCGGCGTGCTTTCCGGTTTTGAGGCCATGCCCGCCGGCTTCCACACCAAACATTTTTACCGAGGCGTCATCCAGAAATTCATGGAACAGCCCGATGGCGTTTGATCCGCCGCCGATGCAGGCCACCAGCGTGTCGGGCAAGCGCCCTTCGGCCTTTTGCAGTTGCGCACGCGTTTCGCGGCCGATGATCGATTGAAAATCGCGCACCATGGCCGGATAAGGATGCGGCCCCGCCGCCGTGCCGATAATGTAGAAGGTGTCATCCACATTCGTCACCCAGTCGCGCAGGGCTTCGTTCATCGCATCTTTCAGGGTGCGTGAGCCAGAAAGCGCGGGCTTCACTTCGGCCCCCAGCAAACGCATGCGGAACACGTTGGGCTTCTGCCGCTCGATATCGACCGAGCCCATATAGACCGTGCAGGGCAGGTTGAACAAAGCCGACACCGTGGCCACGGCCACGCCGTGCTGTCCCGCGCCGGTTTCGGCGATGATGCGCTTTTTGCCCATGCGCCGGGCCAGCAGAATTTGCCCCAGGCAGTTGTTGATTTTGTGCGAGCCGGTGTGGTTCAGCTCTTCCCGCTTGAAGTAAACTTTCGCGCCGCCAAAATGCTTCGTCAGCCGCTCGGCAAAATAAAGCGGCGAGGGATGGCCGGCATAATGCTCAAGGTAATAATCCAACTCCTTCTTGAAGCCCGGATCGGCCTTGGCGGCGGCATAGGCCTTTTCTACCTCAAGGATCAGCGGCATCAGCGTTTCCGCCACATAGCGGCCGCCGTAAAGGCCGAAATGCCCGCGCTCGTCGGGGCCCTGGCGGTAGGAATTGCTAAGGTTTTGCGCTTGTTTCATAGTGCCTGCGAGTGTGGCGGTTTTTGCCAGATCTTGCAAGAGAAGCGAAGCTTTCTTATCTAAATCAACTTCGTCATGCCCGCCTGCGCGGGGGTGACAGTATAAGTGAAACGCCATGGTCAAAGACCTCAACGAACGCTCGCGCGAAATTTTTCGCCTGATTGTCGATACTTTCTTGGAAACGGGAGAGCCGGTGGGCTCGCGCACCCTCAGCCAGCGCCTTAGCCAGAATCTTTCACCCGCCACCATCCGCAGTGTGATGGCCGATCTGGAAGAGTTGAATTTGCTTACCGCGCCGCATGTTTCGGCCGGCCGCATTCCGACGGAGGCAGGCCTGCGCCTATTCGTGGATGGCATTCTGGAAGTCGGCGCGCTGAGTGATAACGAACGGCGCGAGCTGGAAACCCGCACCCGCGCCTCGGGCAAAAACCTGCCGCAGATGTTGGAAGAACTTACCGCCACGCTTTCCGGGCTTTCCGCCTGCGCGGGGCTGGTGGTGGTGCCCAAGGCGGAAGAACGCGCGCTGAAGCAAATCGAGTTTGTCAGCCTGGCGCCCGACCGTGCTTTGGTGGTGCTGGTCAGCGAGGGCGGGTTGGTGGAAAACCGTGTAGTTGAACTGCCCGCGGGCGTGCCGGCCTCGGCACTTACTTTGGCCAGTAATTTTTTGAATGCGCATCTTTCCGGAAAAAATCTTTCCACTGCCCGGCAGGCGGTGCAGGAAGAAATCAAGCGCAAGAAGCACGAGCTGGATGGAATCACCACGCGCCTGGTGGAAACGGGCCTGGCGATCTGGAGCGGCGACCAGGCCGGGGGATACCTGATCGTGCGCGGGCAATCACAGCTGTTGAACAATGTGCAGGCCGTGGCCGACCTTGATCGGGTGCGCCACTTGTTCGAGGCGCTGGAGACTCGCGAAACCATGCTGCGCCTGCTGGACGCCACCACTTCCGCCGAAGGGGTGCAGATATTTATTGGCGCGGAAAACCGCTTGTTTGCAGGCTCGGGCTGCAGCATGATTGTTTCGCCCTATGTGAATGGTCAGGAAAAAGTGGTGGGCGCGATCGGCGTGGTGGGGCCCGTGCGCATGAATTACGCGCGGATCATCCCCATGGTCGACTACACCGCCCGCCTGATCAGCAAGATGGTGAATTGATGAGCGAGAGTACGGCTGAAAATCTTCCCGAAGAAAACTCTGCGGAGGCCGCGCGCATCCGCGAGCTTGAGGCGCAGCTGGCCGAGGTAAAGAACGAAGCCCTGCGCCATCTGGCCGAGGCCGAGAACACCCGCAAGCGCGGCGCCAAGGAACGCGAAGATACGGCGAAATATGCCGTCAGCGGTTTCGCGCGCGAGATGCTGGAGGTGGCCGACAATCTGCACCGCGCCATCGCCGCCGTGAAACCCGAAATGCTGGACAATCCGGGCGTGAAGGCCCTGTTCACCGGCGTGGAAGCGACAGACCGTCAGTTACAAAGCGCATTGGAACGGGCGGGCATCAAGAAAATTGAGCCTTTGGGCCAGAAATTCGATCCCAACCTGCATCGCGTGATGATCGAGGTGGATGCGCCCGATAAAGAGCCTGGCACGGTGGTGCAGGTGATGCAGCCCGGCTATATGATCCACGATCGTTTATTGCGCGAGGCGATGGTGGCGATTGCCAAGGGCGGCACGTCCGGTTCCGTAGACAAGAAAATCTAACCATGCAACTCCGCGAACTGGGCCGTACCGGCCTGAAAGTCAGCGCCCTTTGTCTTGGCACCATGACCTGGGGCGAGCAGAACACCGAAGCCGAAGCCCATGCGCAGATGGATTATGCCGTCGAGAACGGCGTGAATTTTTTTGACGCGGCGGAAATGTATCCGGTGCCGCCCAAAGCCGAAACGCAGGGCCGCACCGAGGCCTATATCGGCAGTTGGTTCAAAAAAAGCGGTAAGCGCGATAAGATTATTCTGGCCACCAAGGTGGCAGGCGTAATGAACGGCGCCAGCGTGGTGGCTCATCTGCGCGACGGCACGGGGCATCTGAATAAAAAGAATATTATGGCGGCGGTGGAAGACAGCCTGAAGCGCCTGCAAACCGATGTTATCGACCTTTACCAATTACACGCGCCCGACCGCAGCGTGAATTGTTTCGGCCAGCTTGGGTATAAGCATAACACCGATGAAATTCCCGTGCCATTGGAAGAAACGCTGGAAGCCTTGCAGGAACTGATGAAGGCCGGGAAAGTTCGCTTCATTGGCGTGTCGAACGAAACGCCCTGGGGGGTGATGCGCTTTCTGGAACTTGCGAATATGAAAACCCTGCCGCGCATGGCCTCGGTGCAGAACCCTTATAACCTTTTGAACCGCAGCTATGAAGTTGGATTGGCGGAAATATCCATTCGTGAGCAATGCGGCTTGCTGGCTTATTCGCCGCTGGCGTTTGGCGTGCTTTCGGGAAAATATCTGAACGGCGCGCGGCCGCCCAAAGGGCGTCTTACGCTTTACGCGCGCTTCCAGCGCTATACCGGTCCCCAGGCCGAAGCCGCCACGAAGCGTTATGTGAAAATCGCTAATGACGCCGGGCTGGATCCTGCCCAGATGGCCATCGCTTTTGTTAACAGCCGCGATTTTGTGACCAGCAACATCATCGGCGCTACCACGCTAGAACAGCTGAAGTCGAATATTGGCAGCATTAAAATCAATCTGCAGCCGGATGTGATGAATGCCATTGATGCGGTGCACAGAGAGATTTCTAATCCTTGCCCGTAGAAGCTTGTTATGACCTCAAGGATCAAGGCACGGGGTTGTAACAGAGATGACTTTGAGCCCTCAGATTCCCTTGTTTCTCAAAGAATTATACCCTCTTTAACCGGGCGTTCAGGCTTGCGGGGGAAACTCCCTTTGGCGTAAAGTCGGCACCCTGTCGAGCACTGGCCAAAAAGGCCATCCGCTCTAAATCTTAGACTAAGAAGCCTGAAGCGGTGCTGCCTCAAGGCGGGCCGCGGGTGCGGCTTGCTTCACAAGGAGAATGCAATATGGCGAAAGTGATCGGTATCGACCTTGGCACCACCAATTCCTGCGTGGCCGTCATGGAGGGCTCAAGCGCCAAGGTGATCGAAAATTCTGAAGGTGCACGCACGACCCCGTCGATCGTGGCTTTCGCTTCCAGCGGCGAACGCCTTGTCGGCCAGCCGGCCAAACGCCAGGCCGTGACCAATCCTGAAAACACCTTTTACGCCATCAAGCGCTTGATCGGCCGCACCTTCGACGACCCGATGGTGAAGAAGGACATCGGCCTGGTTCCCTACAAAATCATGCGCGCCGACAACGGCGATGCCTGGGTGGAAAGCCAGGGCAAGAAATACTCGCCCTCGGAAATCTCGGCGTTCATTCTGGTCAAGATGAAGGAAACGGCGGAAGCCTATCTGGGTGAAAAAGTCACCCAGGCGGTCATCACCGTGCCCGCTTACTTCAATGATGCCCAGCGCCAGGCCACCAAGGATGCCGGGCGCATCGCCGGGCTTGAAGTTCTGCGTATCATCAACGAACCCACCGCTGCGGCCCTGGCCTACGGCATGGAGAAAAAAGGCACCGGCACCGTCGCCGTTTACGATCTTGGCGGCGGTACGTTCGATATTTCCGTGCTGGAAATCGGCGACGGCGTCTTCGAGGTGAAATCCACCAACGGCGACACCTTCCTGGGCGGCGAAGACTTTGACGCCCGCATCATCGATTATCTGGCCGAGGAATTCCAGCGCGAGCAGGGCATTGACCTGCGCAAGGACAAGCTCGCCCTGCAGCGCCTGAAGGAAGCCGCCGAAAAAGCGAAGATTGAACTTTCATCTTCGATGCAGACGGATGTGAACCTGCCCTTCATCACCGCCGATCAGAACGGACCGAAGCATCTGAACATCAAGCTCACGCGCGCCAAGCTGGAAGCGCTGGTGGATGATCTGGTGAAGAAAACCATCGGCCCCTGCACGGCGGCGCTGAAAGACGCGGGGCTGAAGCCCTCGGATATTCAGGAAGTCATTTTGGTGGGCGGCATGACGCGCATGCCCAAGATCATCGAAACGGTAAAGCAGTTCTTCCAGCGCGATCCGCATCGCGGCGTTAACCCCGACGAAGTGGTGGCGGTGGGCGCGGCCATTCAGGCCGGCGTGCTGAAGGGCGAAGTGAAAGACGTGCTGCTGCTGGATGTCACGCCGCTGTCGCTGGGCATTGAAACGCTGGGCGGGGTATTCACGCGCCTGATCGACCGCAACACCACCATTCCCACGCGCAAAAGCCAGATTTTCTCGACCGCCGAGGATAACCAGAACGCGGTGACCATCCGTGTCTTCCAGGGCGAGCGTGAAATGGCCGCCGACAACAAGCTTTTAGGCCAATTCGACCTGGTGGGTATTCCGCCCGCGCCACGCGGCGTGCCGCAGATTGAAGTGACGTTCGATATCGACGCCAACGGCATCGTCAGCGTTACCGCGAAAGATAAAGCCACCGCCAAGGAACAGCAGATCCGCATTCAGGCCTCGGGCGGCCTCAGTGAGGCCGACATCCAGAAAATGGTGAAGGAAGCCGAAGTCCATGCTGGCGACGACAAAAAACGCCGCGAACTGGTCGACGCCCGCAACATGGCCGATCATCTGGCGCATTCCACGGAAAAAGCGCTGAAGGAATCGGGCGATAAAATCCCCGCCGACCAGAAACAGGCCGTGGAAAAAGCCGTGGCTGATCTGCGCGAGGCGGTAAAGGGCGAAGATGCGGCCAGCATCCGCGCCAAGATCGACGCCCTGAACGCCGTGGCCATGAAGATGGGCGAAGCCCTGTATAAAACCGACCAGGCCGCGGGTGCGGGCGCCACGCCGCCTCCGGAAGGCGGCCAGCAGCCGGGCCAGGAAGGCGTGGTTGACGCCGAATTCACAGAAGTGAAGGACGACGGCAAGAAGAACAAGTCCACTGGATAGATAACAAAGTAGTGAGTATTGAGTAGTGAGTAATGAAAAATTAAGCTCATTTCCTCACTACTCATTATTAAATACTCATTACTCCCCTCATGCCCGCCAAAGCCGATTATTACGAACTTCTGGGCGTTTCCCGCGATGCCAACGGGGAAACGCTGAAGCGTGCCTATCGTAAGCTGGCCATGGAGTGTCACCCCGACCGCAATCCTGGCGATGCGAAGGCCGAGCATAAATTCAAGGAAATCAGCGAGGCCTATTCCATTTTAAGCGACGAGCAGAAGCGCGCCGCCTATGACCGCTTCGGCCACGGCGCCTTTGAACAAGGCGGCATGGGCGGGTTTGATTTCGGCTTTAGCGGCGGGTTGTCCGATATTCTGGAAGAGGTGTTTGGCGAATTCATGGGCGGGGCGCGGCCGCGTTCCACCAATGCGCCGCAGCGCGGGCGCGATCTGCGCCACGACATGGAAATCACTCTGGAAGAGTCCTTCAGCGGTGTTGAAAAAGACATTCGCGTCGCCAGCCTGGTGCCTTGCGAAACCTGCAAGGGCTCGGGCGCCAAGCAAGGAACGCATCCCACCATTTGCCGCCAATGCGCGGGCGCGGGAAAAGTCCGGCTGCAGCAAGGATTTTTTCTTATCGAACGCAGCTGCCCCGTCTGCCACGGCGGCGGCAAGGTGATCGAGCATCCCTGCACCACCTGTCATGGCCAGGGTCGCCAGCACAAGGAACAGCAGCTTCAGGTCACCATTCCCTGCGGTGTCGATCAGGGCACGCGCATCCGCGTCGCCGGAAAGGGCGAAGCCGGATTACGCGGCGGACCCAACGGCGATCTCTATGTGTTCATGGCCATCAAGCCCCACGCCTTCTTTCACCGTGAAGGGGCGAATTTGCTGGTGCGCATTCCGGTAAGCCTTTCGCAGGCGGCCCTGGGTGGAAAGCTGGAAGTGCCCACGCTTTCCGGCGAGCCGGCCGAGCTGAGTCTTCCCGAAGGCACGCAAAGCGGGGCCCAGTTCCGGCTGAAATCCCTGGGCATGAACATGCTGCAACAGGCCCGCGTGCGCGGCGAACCGCAGCGCGGTGATTTATTTGTTGAAATTAGCGTCGAAACGCCGATTAATCTAAGCAAGAAGCAGCGCGAGCTGCTGAAAGAGTTTGAGCAGGCGGGCGAAATCAAAAAGAACAACCCGCAGGCCCAGGGGTTTCTGGAACGGATGAAAACGTTCCTGGGTGTTAAACAGTAACCGGTTTGATACGCGCCTTTTTATTTTTCCTCTCCCCTTGAGGGAGAGGTTGCCAAAACTTGGATTTAGCGGTTCAGCTAAATCCTTAGTTTTGGCTGGTGAGGGGTAAGCTTTGTTTCTACATACCCCTCCTCTAGCCCCTCCCCCAAGGGGAGGGGAATCCGAGCGTGCTGTTTGGTAAGTTAATGCTCTATCAGTCGAGGATAATATGGCGGTAAGCATCGGAGTTTTGGGCGCCAGCGGGCGCATGGGGCGCATGCTGGTGCGCGAGGTGCTGGATGATCCGCAATGCACGCTGGCGGGCGGCACCGTGCGCGAGGGCAGTTCGTATATGGACAAAAATCTAGTCGATATCGCCGGGCTTCCTTCGAACACCGTGTTGCCGGCCGGAGCCATCACCACGGTTTCTTCGGAAAAACTTTTTTCCTCCTGCGATGTGGCGGTGGATTTCACTCGGCCGGAAGTTTCCGTGCATCATGCCTATGTGGCCGCCGCCATGGGCAAGCCGATTGTGATCGGCACCACCGGCTTTTCGGCCGAACAGTTGGGGATGCTGAACGATGCCGGCAATCACATTCCGCTGGTCGTGGCGCCGAATATGAGTCTGGGCGTCAATTTGCTTCTGGCTCTGGTGGAAAGGGCGGCGCAGCGGCTGGACCCGGCCTATGACATCGAAATCATTGAAATGCATCACCGGCATAAAATCGACGCACCATCTGGCACGGCGCTGGCGCTGGGTGAAGCTGCTGCTAAAGGCCGCAACGTCAGCCTGAAAGCCAAAGCGGTGCATGACCGCAAGGGCGCCACCGGTCCGCGTAAGAAGGGCGACATTGGTTTTGCCAGTTTGCGCGGCGGGGATGTGGTCGGTGAGCATAAGGTGATTTTCGCGCGTGATGGTGAGCGTCTGGAACTGGGACATGTTGCGACCGACCGGCGCATTTTTGCCGCCGGTGCGGTGTATGCCGCCAAATGGCTGGTCAGCCAGCAGCCCGGGGCTTATACGATGAAGGATGTGCTGGGGTTTTAAGGTCGGCTATTAAAAGTCGTCGCTTCCGGAAAAGCTTTCGCTGATCATCTGACCCGCCAAAGCGCGATGCATCTGCCAGGTGTCTAAAGCCGCTTCCGTTCGCTCGTCGCCATAGCCGCGTTCTGCGACAAACTGGAAAGCCCGTTTTTCAAGCTCAGCGAAGTTCCTTGGCGCCATGAATTTTTTTTCTCTTTCTAGGCTGCGTAATCTTCCGGAAAATCAAGAAAATAGCCAGGAGGGAAGAGAACCTGGTCTTCGTCCTCCAGAAGTTTAAGTTCGGCGCGAAGCTGAATTTCAAGGGCGCGATACATCTGCCAGGAATCCAGCGCGGCTTCGGTTTGTTCGTCCGTACGGTCAAAGCCGTGGTCGAAAGCTTTTGCCAGACTCAAAGCGCGTTTCTCAAGCTTCGCAAAGCTTTGTTCCCGTAGAACATTCTTTAAAAATGGGCTTAATTCCATGGTTCTATTTTAAGCCCGGAACATGAAAGTAATAAGCCATATATAGTTAATTCCAGCCTTTGATCGTTAAAATCAGCCCGCAGTTTCCGGACGGCGCATTAACCCATACCATGCCCGGCGGACGGGCAGGGGGATGGAACCTTTCTGGCACAGCGGACAGCTTTTCGCCGGCCATCTTTGGAATGGCCCTTCAATCAAGGACTTAATGGGTAGTTTGTTAATTTCCTTCAGCCCGGAAAAATTGGTGAGGGTGCAAAGCGGCCCGGCGATTTTAGCCTGTTTTTCCTGCACGGCTTCCATGGCGACTTCCGCCAGCGTACCTGAAAAAATCTCATCCGCGACGAGCACGGCCCTTTCATTTTTTCGAAGTTCCGCATAAACCGTCATGCTGCGCACATCAATATGCCCCACCTGGGCCTGCAGCAGGCGCGCCAGCTTGGCGGCCATCGCCCGCGCCCCGGCAATGGAGGGTATATAGGTCAACACCCAGTTAATTTTGCCGCGCTCGCGGATGAATTCGGGAAAAAACTCATTCAGGCAGATGTCGTGGATCAATTCCGGATAACCGGCGACCAAATCGGTGTTCAGGCAAAAAGCGGTGTGAACCGGCTCGTTTTCATGCTGCGCATGCGGGCCTTCGCCGTTGTATTCCCACAGGGCTTCGATATTGCGGAATTTTTCCAGCCAATAGTTTTCGCCGCGCATGCTTAAGCTCGCGCTTCACTGCGATGCGTGGGGATTTTGGCGATTTCCTTCTTCATGGCGCGCTTCGCATGCCACAGGTCATAAGCTACCTGCATGTTCAGCCACAGGTTGGGCCCGTTGCCGCAGAACTTGCCGATGCGCACCGCCATCTCGGGCGTGATGCCCATGGTTCCGGCCATGATTTTATGAAGCGTTTGCCGCGTGATGCCAAGCTGCCGTGCGGCTTCGGAAACTGACAGGCCGAGCGCGGGCAATACGTCTTCCCGTAGGATTTCTCCGGGATGTGTGGGCTCCCATTTGGGTTCGCCCGTTACTAGATATTCCTTTTTACGCGCCATGGCACATCCTCCTAATGATATTGTTCCAAATCCACATTCCAGGCTTCTCCATTTCTCCATTCAAACGTAATACACCATGGCCCATTTATATGGACACTATAACGTTGCGGCATGCCGCGTAGCAGATGAAAGTCATATCCATGAACATTCATATCCTGCAAATCTGTGGCTTTATGCAGAGATTGCAGCCGGCCGATAATTCTTCTCATCAATACGTTCGGCACTTTCCGGCTTGTTCCTTCGCGGTAAAGTTCTGCCAAGCCTTTGTGTCTAATGCTCTTAATCATAATGCCCCCTGTTGTGGTTTGATCCTCTAAGGTTTCCTTTCCGCACTAGGCGGGGGCAGGCTTTCTCGTGTAAAAAAGAGTGTAGCTTAAAACACTACATGTGTAAATAGAAAAGTTACACTTTAATCCCTTGCTTTAATCCCCTCCATCGCCAGCAAAATCCGTTTGCGGTCTTCCCCCCAGCGGGTGCCAGAAAGCTTTCCATCCGCGCCAATGACGCGGTGACAAGGCACCAGCATGGAAACGGGGTTCGATCCCACCGCCATGCCCACCGCGCGCGTGGCCTGGGGTTTTCCTACCATGGCGGCGACGTCTGCATAGCTCATCACTTCGCCGGGCTGGATCTGCATAATGGTTTTCCAGACCTTCAGCTGAAACTCGGTGCCATAAAGCGCCAAAGCGCTGGCGCTCCAGCGCGCGGCATCCAGCGCGCGGAACTGCGCGGCGATGGAAGCCGAGGCGGAAGAGTTGGCGATGAATTCGGTTCCTGGCCAGTCCTTGGCCCAAAGACTAAGGTCATAGCCCAGCCCATAGCCCGAGGCGAATTCCAAGCGGCACAGGCCTTCGGCGGTCACGCCCATCAGCAGCGGGCCTAAAAGGCTGTCATGGCAGCCCCAAAAGACTCGGGCAGGCCGGTCGGTCAGCGCGGTGATCTGGGCCGGTTTGGCTAGAGCGGTCATTTCAGTTAAAGAATCGCAGGTTTCCCCAAGTGATTCGCCGAATCACTCTTCACGAGAGAATCAAAAGTAAAAAATTTGTCAATGAACAACCAGAAAGCTGTGGAGTTTTTCAAACGGCTTGCGGCGCGCCTGCCGCAACCGAAGACCGAACTTGTCTATATAAATCCCTACACTTTGCTGGTGGCGGTGATCCTTTCGGCGCAGGCCACCGATGCGGGCGTGAACAAAGCAACTCAGAGTCTTTTCAAGGAGATAGATGGTCCGGCTGAGATGCGGGCTCTTGGACTCAATGGCTTGAAAAGATTCATAAAAACCATCGGCCTTTATAACGCCAAGGCCAAAAACATTATGGCCATGTCGAAACGGCTGATGGACCGGCATGGCGGCCAGGTGCCCCGCACGCGGGACGAGCTGGAAGCCCTGCCGGGGGTAGGCCGTAAAAGCGCCAACGTGATCCTGAACACGGTTTACGGCGAGCCCACCATTGCCGTCGACACCCATGTGTTTCGTGTCGCCAACCGCACGGGGCTGGCGCCGGGCAAAACGCCACGCGAGGTGGAAGACCGACTCCTGAAGGTGGTACCAGAAAAATATTTGGGCGGGGCGCATCACTGGCTGGTTTTACACGGGCGTTATGTGTGCAAGGCGCGGGTGCCGGAATGCCCGGTTTGTCCCGTGCGCGATTTATGCGCCTATCCGCACAAGACGAAAGAAATGCCAAGAAAAAAGTAGTGAGTAATGAGTATTGAGTAGTGAAACCGTCTTTCTACCCACTACTCATTACTAAATACTCACTACTCGTTTTTATTCGCCAGCCAGGCGCTCGGACGAAGTAAAGGTGCCTTCGCCGGCGGCGGGTTCCGCCGCTTCGCGCGCCGAGATAAGTTCAACGATTTGAACTTCGCCGGAAATGCGTCCGCCCGCGCTGACTTCGATTTCGCCGTATTTAATACTGCCCGATACGCGCCCGGTGGGGCGGATCAGCAAACGGGTGCGCACCGTCAGGTTGCCGTCGAAAATGCCGGCGATTTCGGCGTGGTGCACTTCCACATTGCCGCTGAAGGTGCCGCTGGCGGTAACTTCCAGCGCCTGCCCTTCATAACGCATGCCTTCCACGGTGCCCTCTACGATAAGGGAATCACATTTAGAGACCTGTCCGGCCAGGGTGATGTCTTTGCCCACCACCAAACGCCGCCCGCCTTCCGCCTGGCGCGGCGAGGTGGGTTCGGCGGCGCTGCGCCGCAGATTGGGCATGTCCACCACCCGGCGGGGAGCGGCAGGCGGCGCCGCGCCGCGCAAGCCCGGGCGCGTGTTGCGGCCATGGCCAAGAAAATTCGGGTTGTCATGCGGGGGTTCGGGAGGGGTCATGGCTTTTTCCGTAAGGCCAGGGGTTTTGAAAAAGGGCAATTGTTTACAGCGCCAGATGGTTTTATGAATATCATGCCTTGGCGTCTAACTTCAACAGCTTTCCGTAAAAACATGCCTCAACGCCGCTTCGATGTACTGGGCATCGGCAACGCCATTGTCGACATGCTGGCCAAAGCCAGCGACGATTTTGTGAATGCCGAAAACATCCACAAAGGCGTGATGACGCTGATCGATGAGTCGCGCGCCGCGGAACTTTTCGGGAAAATGCCCCCGCCGATCATCGCCTCGGGCGGTTCGGCGGCCAATACCATGGCGGGCCTGGCCGGTTTGGGCGGCCACGCCGCCTATATCGGGCGGGTGCATGACGACCATTGGGGCGGGCTTTTCAGCCACGATATGAAGGCGATCGGCGTGCATTATGAAACAAAGCCCGCGGTGATGGGCCTGCCCACGGCCTGCTGTCTTATTTTCATTACGCCCGATGGCCAGCGCAGCATGAACACTTTTCTGGGTGCCAGCACTGAGCTTTCCACGGACGATCTGGAAGAAGACCTAATCCGCGATTCCGCCGTGACTTATCTGGAAGGTTATCTGTTCGACAAAGACCCGGCGCAGGAAGCCTTCGTCCTGGCCGCGCGGCTGGCGCATAAGTACGGGAACAAGGTGGCGCTTACGCTTTCCGATCCGTTCTGCGTCAACCGGCATCGCGCGGCGTTCCAGAAACTGGTTTCGGCCGGGGTCGATATCCTGTTCGCCAACGAAGCCGAAGTCTGCGCGCTTTACGAGAAGAACAGCGTGGAAGAAGTGCTTCCGCTGCTGGCCGGCGCGTGCGAGCTTGCCATCATCACGCGCAGCGAAGAAGGCTCGCTGATCTTGAATAAAAGAAAGCAGGTAAAAATCACGGCCGAAAAAGTGGTCAGGGTGGTGGACAGCACTGGCGCGGGCGATCTTTACGCGGCAGGATTCCTGTTCGGCTATACCCGCGGGATGGATTTGCAAAAATGTGGGCTAATCGGTTCGGTCTGCGCCGCCGAAGTCATCAGCCATGTGGGCCCCAGGCCGCAGGCAGATTTGAAAAAGCTTATTGAGAGTAAGGGAATTCTCTAGAAGCAAGAGAAACCGGATTCCCCTCCCCTTGAGGGAGGGGTTAGGGGAGGGGTATGGAAACCCAGGCAATGACCTTTGTCATGTTGTCCGTACCCCTCACCAAGAAAAGCTAAGCGTTTAGCTGAACCGCTAAACGCAAGCTTTTCTATCCTCTCCCTCAAGGGGAGAGGAAAAAAAATTAAACCAGCGCGCTGGGGATCAACCCGGATTCATGCGCCAGTGAATTCACCACGCTGGTCTGGTCCAGCTCGGTTTTGCCGGCCATCACCGCGCGCGCGCAGGCCTGGTCGAGCATCAGAATGGCTTTATCGGGATGGTTGCGGCGGCGCATGTATTTGGTGGTGAGATAAACGATGTGGTCGCAGATTTCGTCGCTGATCTCGATTTCATAGTGCTTAGCAAAGCGGCTTTTCAATCCGCGGATGATGACCTTGCATTCCTCGTCATTCGGCGGGTCGAGATAGATTTTCTGGAAGCGGCGATCCAGCGCGGGGTCGGCCTTCACGTAATCGTCGTATTCGTCGCGCGTGGTGGCGCCGATCATGTAAAGGTCGCCCGACGTCAAATAGGGTTTCATCAAGTCGGCCACGCCGGCCGCGCCCGAGGCAATACAGCCCGGCATGATCATGTGAATTTCGTCGAGGCACAGGATGATGGGCGCGTCCTTGCGCACGCTGTTGCGTTCGGCCACACCGCGGATCAGTGGAATGAAGCGGCCTTCGAACTCGCTGCGTGAACGGCTGCCGGCGGACAGCGCCGACATTTCCATTTCCAGAATGCGCGAGCCTTGAATTTTTTTCGGCACCTTGTTCTGGTGAATTTTCTGGGCCAGGCCCACGAACAACGCGGTTTTACCGACGCCCGCGCCGGCCAGCAGCAGCACGTTTTTGCGCTCGCGCTGCAGCAGGATCATCATGATGTCGTCCAATTCCTTGTCGCGGCCGATGATGGGGTCGAAGCGGTCGCGCGATACCTGTCCCGAAATATCGCGCGCAAAGCGGAAGATCAGGTCTTCGATTTGCTCGTCGGATATTTTGAAGGATGGCTTGCCGGTTTCAACGGCGCCGATATCGAATTTTGATTGATCCATGCCCGGGATTTTAAGGCAAATAGATGTAGATTCGGTTGCCGACCATGGCGTGCATTTAATTCTGTAATAACGCGAACTAAATGAAACGTTTACGGGGTGTTAAAGGTTTGATTGGGGTACTTTAAGGGAATGATAACAAAAGGCAGATATTCTTAAGCCTGCATTTTGCAGGGGATATATTTTATGGCAGGCCCAAAATCGCACCCTCTTTTTGAGGGGGCCACCTATCACCAACTGTCGTCGGATACCGATTCAAGCCGCACAGTGACAAATGTCTCTCCAGCTAAAGACGCCAATCCAGCATCTCTGGATACGATGGCGATGGCATTGCAGGCGGGCCTAGAAAGATTGGGTGTGCAGTTAAAAGGAAATATCGTGGTGCATCAACCTGACCAGTTTAAATTCAAAAACGGGAACTCCTTTAAAATTAATCCGATCATCAATATTCCGCATGACAGCGCGGACAGCGAAAAAGTAGCTAAATACCTACAGGACAGAGGAATAGCGCCACTAGATAATCCGTTATTGGACATGGAGCCACCTGCCTCAAGAGGGATTCCCGATAAAAAGCGGCAGCAGTTCGATATATAAATTGGTTTGAGGTTGTCAGCGTTTCACGGTCCACCAACTCTCCACCACCATGCCATAAAGCGGCAGGTTTGAAGGAAGGCCGATGTCCGGCCAAATGGCGAACAAATCCGCGCCGCGATAGGCCAGCGGCACGCTTAAATAATTCCACAGCAACACGCGGTCCAGCGCATGCGCGGCGGCCACCAGGTCTTCACGCGTATGCGCGGCGGTGATTTTCAGAACCAGATCGTCCACCGCGGCGCTTTTAATGCCGGCATAGTTGCGGCTGCCCTTGATATCGGCGGCCTTGCTGCCCCAATAAATGGCTTGCTCGTTCCCGGGCGAAAGGCTGTTCACCCAGCGGAACAGGATCATGTCATAGTCAAAGTCGTTCAGGCGCGATTGAAACTGCGCCGCATCCACCGTGCGCACGCGCACGGCAATGCCCAGGCGTTGCAGCATGCGCGTATATTCCAGCGCAATTTTTTCATCCTGCGGGTCGGAAAGAAGAATTTCGAAACTTAGGGGCTTGCCGCTTTTGTCGTGTAGTATGCCGTTCTTCACTTCATAACCCGCCCGCT
Organism: Pseudomonadota bacterium; assembly: GCA_016195205.1. GTDB lineage: Bacteria > Pseudomonadota > Alphaproteobacteria > UBA9219 > RGZA01 > JACQAB01. The sequence continues at coordinate 7,477 of JACQAB010000161.1, read as the reverse complement.
GCAGCAATTCGGTGGCGTGCAGTAGATTATCGCGCATCGCGCCGGGCCCGGTGCCGTTGGCGCGGGGCAGGGCGAACGCCTTTTTAAACAGCGCGGCGGGAAGTTCTTTGCGCCAGGGCGCCAGCAAGCCGCGTTCTTTTTCAGAAGGCAAGCCGGTAACTGCCAGTTCGGAATTCGGGAAATAACTTTCGGTGCGCTTATATTCACCGCGGAACAGGGTGCGGTTCATCCATTCGAAGTCAAAAGCGTTGTTCAAAGCCTCACGCACGCGGATATCAGTGAAAAATGAGTGGCGCATGTTGAAGATAAAGGCGCGCACCGGCTCGGGCCGCTGATGCGTGAAGGCGTAGGTTTTAAAACCGTCCGGCTTTTCCGTGGCAATTTTTTGCAACTCGGCCCAGCGGCGCGGATCGGTTTCACGCCGGGCATCCACCTGATGGGCAGTGAAGGATTCCTTGGCGATATCCTCGTCGCGGTAATAGTCGTAGCGAATGGTGTCGAAATTGCCCAAGCCCCGTCGCGCGGGCAGGTCGCGCCCCCAGTAATTTTCATCGCGAGTGAAAGTGATGCTGCGTCCCGGTTCAACCCTGGTCATTTTATAGGGCCCGCTGCCGATCATGGGCGCCAGTGTGGTTTCGTCGAAGTTTTTGTCTTTGAAGAAATGAGCGGGCAGCACCGTCATCAGACCCATGATCAGGGGCATTTCACGGTCCACCGCGCCGTCTTCGCCGGGCTTGAAGGTAAAGGTCACGGTATGCGCATCATTCATTTCGGCGTGCGCCACCTTATTATAATAGCCGCGGTGATTGGGCCGGCCCTTGGTGCGCAGAACTTCCCATGAGAACAGCACGTCGCCGGCAGTGACCGGTTCGCCATCCTGCCAGCGCGCCTTGGGATTAAGATGAAAGCGAATGGCCGAACGGTCAGCCTTCACGTCAATCTTTTCGGCGATCAGGGGATAAAGCGTGAAGGGCTCGTCCTGCGAGCGCGCCATCAAGGGTTCAAAAACATAGCCGGTGCCTTCCACCGCGCGGCCCTTGACGATAAACGGGTTCAGTGAGTCAAACGTGCCGACAATATTCAGGCGCAGCGTGCCGGTTTTGGGCGCATCGGCGTTCACGTAATCAAAGGCCTTGAAATCGGCGGCGTATTTCGGCGCGCCATGCATGGCAATGGCGTGCGTGCTGATCCATTCTTCGGCGGAAAGAGGAAAACTGAGAAGAATAAAGAAAAGCGCTAACCAAAAAACGAGAACGTCATCCCAGCGAAAGCTGGGATCCATGGCAAAGCCTTTCTGCCGGATAGGTAATTGCCATGGATACCCGCCTTCGCGGGCATGACATATTCTAATTGTCATATTGCAACAGGCTGAACACGGGTACATCCAGTTTTTTACGGCCCTGCAGGAAGGTAAGTTCGATAATCAGGGCGGCCATCACCACATTGGCGCCCAGCTTGCGCGCCAGCGTAATTGCCGCACTCATGGTTCCCCCGGTGGCCAGCAGGTCATCCACCACCACAACCTTTTGGTCTTTGGTGACGGCGTCGGCCTGGACCTCGATGACGTCCTCGCCATATTCAAGCGCGTATTTATAGGCAATCACCGGGCCGGGCAGCTTGTTCTTCTTGCGCACCATGGCGAAGCCGCATCCCAGCCTATGCGACAGCGCGGCGGACACCATCAACCCGCGCGATTCAATGCCCAGCAGGCGTTCGGGCTTCACTTTCTGAACTTCCTCGGCCAGGCGGTTGATGGTTTCGCTCCAGGCGGTGCCATTCATCAGCAAAGTGGAGATGTCATAAAAGAGTATGCCGGGCTTCGGGAAGTCGGGAATGGCGCGGATGTGTTGCTTTAAATCCATGAAAGCCTCGGAGCAGAAAGGAGGGGCCACTTTAAACCCCTCCTGCTTTGACGCGCAACCCCGCCGAGCATAACATACCTGCCCATGGAACTAAGCAAGGAAGACATCGCCCGGCTGCTGGCCGATCCTTCGCCGCACACGCGCGCCGACGTTGCCGTCAAAGTGGGGCGTCGCCTTGCCGACATGAATCTTGCCGAAAGTGAAATGGCCCTGTCGCAGGATATTGTGCGGCATCTGGCGCGCGATCTGGCGGTACAGGTGCGCGCGGCCTTGGCCGTCAGCGTGAAAAGCGCCAAGCGCCTGCCGCGCGATGTGGCCCTGCGCCTGGCGCGCGATGTGGAAGAAGTTTCCCTGCCGGTGCTGGAACATTCCACGCTGTTGACTGACGAAGACCTGCTTGAAATCATTTCTGGACAATCGGCCGCCAAGCAGCAGGCCATTGCCCGCCGTGAAAACGTGTCTGAAAAAGTTTCCGAAGCGCTGGTCGAGAAGGGAACCGAACAGGTGGTCACCACGCTGTTCAACAATCCAAAAGCGAAGATTGCCGAAAAAACCTTCGATAAAGCCATTCATCGTTTCGGCGACCAGCCGCAGGTGCAGGAATCCATGGTGCGGCGGCAGCAACTGCCACTGGCGGTGGCCGAACGTTTGGTGGCGCGCGTTTCAGAAGCCCTGCGCGAGCATCTTATTGTGCATCACGACTTGCCCCGCGACTTGATTTCCGACGTGATCATGCAAAGCCGCGAACGCGCCACCGTCGACCTGCTGGGCGGATCGCGCCAGGATGTTCTGGGATTGGTGCGTCAGTTAAAAGAAACCGGGCGGTTAACGCCCAGCTTGATCCTGCGCGCGCTGTGCGTGGGTGATATCAGTTTTTTTGAAGCCTCCCTGGCGGTGCTGGCCGGCATCCCTTTGTCCAACGCCCAGGCGCTGGTTCACGACAAGGGCAAGCTTGGCCTGAAATCGCTTTACGACAAAACCGCTCTGCCCCCCGGCATGTATCCGATTTTGCTGGTGGCGCTGGAAGTGGTTCAGGAAACGCCGCTCACCGGCGGCGAGCGTGACCGCGACCGCACCCGCGCCCGAGTCATCGAGCGTATTTTAACGCAATGCCAGGACTTCAATCAGGAAGACCTTAATTACTTGCTCGACAAGCTCAGCGATCTGTTGGATAAAGCGGCCTAGGTTCGAAGGTTTGGAGGTGCGAAAGTTCGAAGAAGCCGGGTTTATAGCTCCGAATCTCCGAACCCTCGCACCTTCGAACCTTTTTCATGCCCGATCTTATCCTCTTATTCAAAGCAGTTCTTCTTGGCCTCGTCGAAGGGCTGACGGAGTTTCTGCCCGTCTCTTCCACCGGCCATCTTATTCTGTTCGGCCATGCGCTGAAATTCGAGGGGCCTTCGGCCTCGGTTTTCGATGTTGTCATTCAAGTCGGCGCCATCGTGGCCGTGTTGTGGGTCTATCGCGCGCGTTTTTGGAATGTGGCCGTGTCGCTAAAAGAGCCACGCTCACAGAAATTCGTGGGCGTGCTGCTACTGGCGTTTTTGCCCGCGGCGGCGCTGGGTCTGTTATTTCACCACGTGATTAAAACCTATCTTTTTAATCCGCAGGTGGTGGCCATTAGCCTGATCGTGGGCGGGGTGGTGATGCTGGTTATTGACCGGCTGCGCCTGGCGGTGACGATCAACGACGTGGACCATATGGGCTGGCTCACCGCCCTGAAAATCGGATTATTTCAATGCGCCGCCATGGTGCCGGGCGTGTCGCGTTCGGGCGCGACGATTATCGGCGGAATGTTCAGCGGCCTCGACCGCAAAACCGCCGCGGAATTTTCTTTTTTTCTGGCCGTGCCCACGCTGACGGCGGCGGCGCTTTATGATCTGTATAAGAACTGGACCGGCCTTTCGTCATCCGACTTGGTTCTCATGAGCGTCGGTTTTGTCTCAAGTTTTGTTTTTGGAATGCTGGCCATTGCCGTCTTTATACGTTTGATTGTGCGCGTGGGTTTCACGCCTTTTGCGATTTACCGCATTCTTCTTGGAGCGATTATTTTATTCTTTGCCCGCTAAGTCATTAGATCGAGATAAGACAGGCTGGCAGGATTCGGCAACGTGCTTGATTTTGGTTTACCCTGATTCTTGAAAAACTCGTTTCGTTCCTCTTTCGCTGAGCGCTGTTGCTTTTGTGCGCCCGTGCTTGTGTACAGGCGTCGCATTTATTGGCCGTTTCTCTGCTTCTTTTCGGAAGAGTTGTTTTGGTTGCGGTTCAATAATTCATGCGCCCTTAACTGGAGCATTTTGCATTTGAAGAAGATGCATTTCGCATTTTAACAATGATAAAGGCTTTATTAAATAATTCGATCAAAGATGGAGCAGGATTGCGGCCAAATGCCTGCAATCCCTGACATATGCGCCCATTACCGCGGCGATCATCTTCCATGCGCGCTGGTTTCATGCTGGCGCCTCTGCTTTACATGCTGGCCCTGGCGGGCATCGGCGCGGCGGTGATGTTCTCCGGCTATTCGCAAATTCTGCGCAGCAACGCTGAGATGACGGCGGTCAACACCGCGCGCTCGCAATTACAGGCGGCGGGTCAAACGCTTTCGGCAAGTGCGGTTCTTGACTCTGCCACCAGCACGATCGTGCAGCCGCCGGCCGTCTATTCCATGGCCACGGTAGCCTCCGGCAGCGATGCCGCGCGCCTGCCAACCAGCTATGGCAACGCCGGTGACACCGGCACCCCGCACGATGTGGGCGTGATCGATGTGTCCACCGGCGTGAAACAGCTCGACCCGTGGGGCAAATTTTACATCTATTGCCGGTGGGAAAACGCGGTGGCTTCTCCGGCTTCTCCGGCCATCACGGTGATATCTGCTGGCCCGGACGGCACCCTCAACACCAAATGCGGTGATACAGCCGCACAGGGCGATGACCGTATTATTACGTCCACCGTGGCTGAAACCATCAATCGCGCCAATGTCTGGCAAGTTTCCAGCAGCAGCCAGGTCAAATTCGGCATCGACACCAACGCCGTGAAAGTCAATCAGGACGGTTCAATGACGGCGGGAAGCCTGACACTTACCACGCCCTTGGCCCTGACTTCGGGTGGTACGGGCGCGGCAACCGCAGGCGGCGCGCGCACCAATTTGGGTTCGACGGCAACAGGTGACGCCCTCTTCACAGCGGCCACGGCGGCTGCGGCGCGCAGCACTTTAGGATCAACCACTGTCGGCGATGCGGTTTTCACGGCGGCCACCGCAGGAGCGGCGCGTACAACGCTTGGTTCAACCGCCGTAGGTGATGCCCTCTTCACGGCGGCCACGGCGGCTGCGGGACGCACCACGTTGGGATCAACCACCGTGGGCGATGCGCTGTTCATTGCGGCCACGGCAGCGGCCGGGCGTTCGACCCTTGGTTCCACGAGCGTGGGTGATGCTTTGTTTATCGCGGCGAGCGCCGGAGCAGCCCGCGCGACGCTGGGCTCTACGAGCGTAGGCGATGCTTTGTTTATCGCCGCCGATGCGGCTTCCGGGCGCAGCACGCTCGGCCTTGGCACCATGGCCACGCAGAACGCTAACGCGATCGCCGTGACCGGCGGCACGATGAGTGGCGTGGCCATCACAGGCGACATTACCGGCAACGCCAGCGGCTCGGCCGGCTCGGTCGCGGCCACGGGGGTAACCGGCTGCTGCGTGGCGATTACCGCAGGGGGTACCGGTGCGGCCACGGCGGCGGGCGCGCGCTCGAATTTAGGGACCGACAATGCCACCAACCTTACCAGCGGCACGCTGGACTGGGCTCGCCTGCCTGACTCGGGCGTTACCGCCGGCACCTATACCTGGGGCACGGTGACCGCCAAAGGTATCGTCACCGCCGCCAACAACGTTTCCACCTCGCAGATCAGTCAGGGCGACAGCGGCATCAGTGTCGGTGACACCGGCTCAAACGGCACCATCACCTTCACGAATGATGGTGTGGTGACGGTGGTGATTGACCCCAGCGGAAACATGGGCATCGGCACCGCCACGCCGACGCAAAAGCTGGATGTTTATGGCGGCAACATTGCCATTCGCGGCGCGGCAGGATCGAACCGTTCGCTGATCTATACCACCGCCGCCACGAACCGCTGGGCGGCTTATACAAATTCCACGGCCGAAGGCGGCAGCAATGTCGGATCGGATTACGTGATCACCAGTTATGACGATTCCGGTGCCGCCCTGATCAACGTGCTGACTCTCACGCGCTCAAGCGGGGCGGCAACGTTTGCCGGAAGCGTGACCGCCACGGGCGGCCTCATCGGTAACCTTACAGGCAACGTGGTAGGCAATGTGACCGGCACGCTCACCGGCAATGTAAGCCTGCCTGACGGTGTCGTGACGGCGCCAGGGCTTTACTTCACCAATGACACCAACACCGGCCTTTACCGCGTCGGCGCCGATGTGATGGGCTTGGCGGCGGGCGGCACCGATGTGGCGCGCTTCACAGGCGGCACCTCGAACGTGAATTACCTGAACATCAGCGGCGCGGCGGCAAGTAGCCATCCCTCGATCGCCGCCGCCGGTACCGACACGAATATAAGTATTATCCTTACGCCTAAAGGCGCCGGGACGGTGGGGATTGGCACGGCGACGCCCGCGGCTTCGGCGCTGGTGGATATTTATTCGACCACCAAGGGCCTTTTACCGCCGCGCGTGACGACGGCTCAGCGCGATGCCATCTCGAGCCCGGCCACGGGCCTCACGGTCTACAACACCACGACCAACAAGTTGAACGTCTACAACGGCTCGGCCTGGGTGGCGGCGGGCGCGAATGCGGCGGGCTCGACGGGCGACGTGCAGTTTAACAACGCCGGTGATCTTGCCGCCGACACCGGCAATTTTTATTGGGACAGCACCAATCATCGCTTGGGCATCGCCACCAACACGCCGGCCTATCCGCTGGATGTGAATGGCGCGGCGCGCGCCGGCACCATGATTGTCGCGGGACAGGCGGGCGGCGCGGGCACAACGGGCGGCGTAGGTTCAGGTGTGGCCGGTGCCGTGCAGATTAGCGATGGCTCGGGCGGCTTAACTTCCGATGGCAGCTATTTCTTCTGGGATGCCACCAACCATCGCCTGGGCCTGGGAACGACCACGCCCAGCAGCATCCTTGGATTGGGCGGAGCCGCAGCGCGCACGATCGGCATGGAACGCGGCACGGCCAGTAACACGGCGGGGTATGCGCTGACGCTGCAATCGGGCGGCGCGACCAGCGGAGCGACCGACAAGGCGGGCGGCGATCTGGTATTTTCCAGCGGCACCTCCACGGGTACCGGTACCAGCAAAATTACCTTCAAAACGTTTGCGGCAGGTTCCAGCGGCACCACCGATAACACCGCCGCCACGGCGATGACGATTTTGGGCAGCGGCTATGTGGGCATCGGCTCGGCGACCCCGGCGGTGGCGCTCGACGTGGTGGGCGCGGGCGCGTTCACCGGCACGATGACGGCGAGTCTGTTCAGCGGATCGGGCGCATCGCTTACCACCTTGAATGCCAGTAACCTATCTAGTGGCACCGTAGGCACGGCGCGGCTTGGCTCCGGGTAGTTGGTAAGATCTTTTTTTATGGTTTGTGTGT